>JASLEQ010000116.1 GCA_030151135.1 Candidatus Sulfotelmatobacter sp.
TTTGAGACTGATCAATAATTTACGTCGAGTTGCGATCAGCCGTTTGACGAATGTGTTCGTGTCACCGAAGGTCATCGGATGAGTCGGCTTCCGGTGATCCTGCCACACAGGCTCCATGTCGGGTGATTTCACCAGATCGGCAAGTCGCAGGTAGTCGTCGGCGTGCTTTGCTGGTACGGGCACGCCTGCGTCAAGATCCAGCAGAACCCTCGCTCCGTGCGCTACTAAATCCTCCACGGATGCGACCCGGAGCGGACCAGACGGACCGTCAAACCAGATAGCGCGATTCATGACCCCGCTCCCCGCCCGGAAGACGTCGACTCGCACCGATGTGTCGGCATCTACAAGCTGCATTAGGGTCTTACCCGGTGGATCGAACGGATGAACATGCCGAAACAAAAAGCCTTGCGCCAAGGTTTCCGGTATGCATTCGAACCCAAGCGTAGCGAAGTCGATGTCGTTCAAGCGGCGGACCCGATGAGAGCCTCCGACACGCAGAGAGTGAAACTCCACGGCTAGGCCTCCGACGAGCACCCAGCGCGACACCTCGTGAAGCGCGAGCTTTCGAAGAGTGTTGATGGCTCGCGTCGAGTCACGAATGCTCAAGAAACGCTGCATACGGATTCCTGAATACTACCCGAAGACTTCGCCTCTTCTACTTCGCTCATTATCGAGTCCAAGATAGCCCGCCAAGTAATACCTCCGGCTGCGGTCAGCAGAGATCAGGCGATTGCGAAAGTAGGATGAAGAACGCACTCCCTCAATCGAATTAGCCCCAAATAGACCGCCGTCAGGCGCTGCAGCCTTTGAATCTGCTGCGCACCACTAACGAAAGTGAATGCATGATGCAGCCGCAAGAGATTTTGATCTTCGGATTGGAAAGCCAGGTCAGCATCGAGAGCCGCGAAGACCCAAGCTACGAACACGAGACGTATCCGGTTTCCTTCAGACCCATGCCTACTGAACGCGACGCTGGCAATGAAGGTGGGATCTAACCATCACCATTCCAGAATCGGCCGGCGCAGAATCACAGCCTCATGTGACCCCGGTCCTATCTTTCCAACCCCAACCAGCCCAAACTAGCCAAGGCGAAAGCGGTATATGAAGCAACCAGGCGAAAAGCGCTAACTCCTTGCGGCTCAAGATTTTACCCGTAAGTTGTTGAGCGCCTTAGATTACTTCTCAATTTCTCGCTAACTTGATGATTCCAGAGATCCGGGGGGAGGGGGACCCCACCCCCATCCGCAATTTCCCCGATTCAGAACTACCTCTTTCTTACGTTCCGTTCTCTGCTGACCTGAAGTTTTTCAAAAATTCTTTGCCCCTCCTGTCGATTTTCTCCCCAACCGACGACTATAGGATGAACGGCTCGTGTGTAACACTCCGCGCTGGTCGCGAGCGGTCACACAAGCAAGATCATCACCGCAAAAAGGAGAACTTATGCCGCAGTATCTGGTTTGCAATTACATCCCCGACAACTTCGATCCTTCCACCGTAACCGAATCCATGATGGAAGAGATCCACGCCCTCAATCGCCAATTGATCGCTGCCGGAGCGAGAAAGTTCGCGTGCGGCATTTCCCCAGCCGCGCAAGCAAAGACCGTTCGAAAACAGCGCGACGGCAAAGTGCTCGTCACCGACGGACCGTACATCGAGACCAAGGAGCACATGGGAGGATTCTGGATCCTCGAAGCCGCCAACATGGATGAGGCTCTCGCATGGGCGAAAAAGGCTGCCATCGCCTGCGATGTGCCCGGAGAAGTCCGCGAGCTCCTTTTCTTTCCGGCTCCAGAAAAATAACCCGCGAAAGCAAACCAACCTGCCCACTCCGGCCTTCCCACGCGCCGTAGTGGCGAGGTGGCAATGGCCAGAGGAAGCAGCCTGAGCAAACCTGCGCCCGCCGCGGGCGTGGAGCTCTATCGCCACGGTTGCTCGCTAGCTGTATTGAATGCAGTGATGTCCGTAATAGCGAAGAGGAGACATGAGCCGAAGATCTGACCTCACGATTGCCTTTGCGCTGGCCATTGCCATGGCCTGCGTCGTGTCGAACGCCGCCGCTCAGTCGGATAAATATCCGCACATGGCCCCAATCGACCAGTACCTCATGGCCGATCAGGCCGCGGAGATCGCCTTGGCACGAAGTGCTGCCCCCGAGTCCATCTCACGCGACGCAGACGTCATGGTGCTTGGACCGCACGGTTTCGAAACAGCGGTGAAAGGCAAGAATGGTTTCGTGTGTATCGTCGGGCGTGGATGGACATCCGCAGCGGATGCCGACTTTTGGAATCCCAAAGTGCGGGTTCCCATGTGCGTGAATGCACCAGCCGCACGTTCTTACCTGGTGCGCGTGAACAAGGAGACAGAATGGGGACTGGCCGGGCTCACCCAAGCCCAGCTGACCGCTTCCATCACCACTGCGATGAACCGGAAGGAATTGCCGTCGATGGAACCCGGGGCGATGTGCTACATGATGGGCCGCCAGGGATACGGCGGCGACGTCACCCCCCACTGGCCTTCCCACCTCATGTTCTTCTATTCCGACATCGATCTCGCAACCTGGGGAGCGAACCTGCCGGGCGCCCCCATCATCGGTATGAGCGACCCCATCGAGCACCTAACGCAGTTCGTGATACCGATGCAACACTGGTCGGATGGAACGGAAGTCGCGAAGCCGTAAAGAGGTTAGCGACGATTCCTCTTTCTACCAATAACGCGGGAAGATACGGTTGCGGTTCTATACCAAGTCGACAGGTTTATGCCTAAGGTGCCCGGCTACTGTTGCGATGCATTGTCTTTAAGCCACTCTCGATCGCGATCGACCGACTGGCCGAGTTAGTGAACGCAGATGATGCCCAATACAAGTACCTTGTCTCGAACGTTGGCTGACCCAACGCGCCGGCAGATCCTCGATCTCCTGGCTGAAGTCGGTCCGTTAACCGTCGGGCAACTGGCCGCTGGGTTCCCCGACCTCGTGCCATCGGGTATCTCCGAACACCTGATGAGCCTGCGAGCAACGGGCTGGGTATCCGCAACTCGTCATGATCGCCAAGAGGTATATCGACTTCAACCCGATGCCGTCGCCGCTGGCCTGAGGCCCTGGATAGCGAAATACGAGAAGTATTGGACGCCGGCGCTTTAGCGCCTGCGCGAACTCGCGGAAAAGCCTGGAGCAGGAGGAGACCTCGCCTCACAAAAGAGTCTTCGCCGGAAGAGGTTGAGATGAGACTTATCGGTAACGTTTCACTTTTGGTATTCATCCTGATGTCGCACGCACCCGCGCAAGAGGCCAACATCGGATATTCAAGCATGGCGCCGCTCACGCAGTACTTGATGCCCCGCGATGCGGAGATTTCTCTTGCACGGAGTGCGGCTCCGAAATCGATCTCGGATCATGCCGAAATCCTTATCCTGACGAAAAGCGGGTTTTACGAAATCTAAACGGAATAAAGCGGCAGAAAGTCGGTTATCCATGGTGAAGGTCATTTCACAGGGGTCTGGTCATGGACTGCAGGAGAAGCAGATTCTTAGAAGGTGCGGGGCGATGGTAAACCCTTTCGATCTAAAGACCGCGCTCTTGGCGAAACACGCCCAACATGTGGTGCTGATCCATTTTCCGATCGGCCTGTTCATTACGGCGGTGGCATTCGACCTTATTGCGCAATGGACGAAGCAACGCAGCTTGGCGGCGGCGGCCTACTACAACTTGCTAGCCGCGGCGATTTCAACACTTCCTGTTCTCGTCACTGGTCTACTCGCTTGGAAATTCCAACTTGAGGGACAAAAACTAAAGGGCACGCTGTTATTGCACGTCGTTCTGTCGTGTGTTGCAACGCCGATGATCTGGTTGGTGTGGTGGGTGCATTTCCGCGCCCGACAGCGGACTGTTGACTTGCCCAGTTACCGTTTCGCCATCGAACTTGCGGCAGTCGGTCTGGTTGCCTTGACCGGGCACCTGGGCGGCTTCTTGAGCGGTGTGAATATCCCTGGTTGAGGGTGCTCTAACGAGATCTTGCGCAGGAATAGATACAAGGATTGAGTAAGGAATTGGGTAAACAAAGAGTCATCTATGCCGAGAATACGGAAGTTGTGTCGCCGAGATTCCCGACCCGTAAGGGCGAGGTCGAGTTGATGGAACTTTTGCGCAAAGGTGCGCTTGCGACGACCGGCATCGTGAAATTGTGTGTTTCTGCGCCAGAGCATTGGCGCGAGGAGTCAGAAATGCGCCGCTTGCGGTGGCACCGTTTTGGCTGGCGCTCGCCTTGTGGCTCGCACGATAGAGCCCTTGCCGGAGCTAATCGGATCGGTAACTAGAGACCGGGATGCCGTTCCGTCAAGGGGTTCTACACGGGGCGCCTCGCCATCCTTCATTCCTCTCAACTGGCCATCCACGATGACTTGTGCGGAATGTTACAGTTCCGGTCGACGAACGTACACGAGGGCGCGGGAACGCCCACCACGAGTTGGCGAGACCCTGCAAACGGAATACTGCTACAAGTTCAAATCTGATACGAACGTACGTTGCATGTCGACTTATTCTCAACGTTCCATTCCGCCGACGTAAGTCCTGAATCTTCCTCCCCACCTTTTCTAGTCGATTGTCGATCTTGCTGGGAATAAATCCGACTGCGGCCAGTTATGAAGTGAGTAGGTAGAAAACCGCCGCATAAAAATCATTTTATTCCAGGAGGAATTGTGAAACTTAAGCTTATCGCAGTAATGTTATCGGGATTAGCGGTTGCTATGTTCCGGGGGACGCCCGCGAATGCGCAAACCGGAACGGGCTCGATTTTCCATGTCGTTCCCACACCGAACGGGAACGAGTTCAACAGCGGCCTGTTCGCCGCGTCAGCATCGTCAGCGAACGATATTTGGGCCGTAGGAAATTCAACCATCCACTTTGACGGCACCAAGTGGACTGCTTTCCAGGCGCCGTTAATTAACGGTCAACTTACTGCGAACCTGCAGGGCGTCGTCGATATCTCACCAACGCTGGCTTGGGCGGTGGGGAACATAACTTTGGGGGCCAACCCAGGGCAGATCATCGAAAGATGGAACGGGACTAAATGGAGCTTGTTCCCGAGCCCAGCGTTCCCGCCGAATTCGCAGACGGATCTGTTCGCGATGACGTCGACCTCTGCGAATGACATCTGGGCGGTCGGCAACCTGGTACAAGACCTTTCAAATGGCGAAGCCTTGAGCTTCAACCTTTTCGAGCATTGGAACGGGAAGACTTGGACACCGACTCTCGTAAACACACCTACCTTTGAGGCCTTGACCGGCGTCTCCGCCGACGCCACCAATGACGCGTGGGCGGTGGGCTGGGTTGCTCCTCTTGCGGCAGGCAGCAACGAACCCCTCGCGATCCACTGGAATGGCACGAACTGGATCAGCGCTGTGACTCCGCACGTAGGCCGGGGTGCAAACGAGCTGAATGCCGTGCTGGCGCTCGCCGCGAATGATGTCTGGGCGGTAGGCTTTTCCACGCCGGATGCGCCTCCGCAGCAGTCTGCAACACTGACCTTAATCGAACACTTCGACGGCGCGCGTTGGACGGTAGTGCCGAGCCCGAATGTTGGACCCGACAGCGTCAATCAATCGAATCGTTTACTTGGATTGACGGCCAATTCACCTACCGATATCTGGGCGTTTGGGTCGTTCTTCACGGCCGACGGATCCGGACATCAGATGACACTACTCTTGCATTACGACGGAACCAGTTGGACAGTCGCGTCCAGTCCCAATCCCACCAAAGGCAATTTCCTCGATGATCTGCTCTTTGCCGGTGTTGTCCCTTCGCCGGGGAACGTCTGGATCTTTGGAAGCGAAGATGAAGGAGTCAGCGGCGGCATGGGAACCTTGGCGGTTCACGCGACCTCCGGCGAAGAGACCCATTGAGTTCCCGTCACGTCGCGAGACCTCTCTGGGTTAGCTGCGAAAAGAGTCAATCAGAAACGGAATAAACAAAGTCTGCGTCTCTGGTTATATGAGTGAGACATGACCAATTCTTATAAAAGAGGAACTGAAGCCAACGACGGATTCTCTACGGCATAACATTTGACGGCGTCGTTTTGGTTGCCGCCGTCAAATGTTATG
>JASLEQ010000139.1 GCA_030151135.1 Candidatus Sulfotelmatobacter sp.
GCTCCGCCCTGGGCGTCTCGTTCATTGAGGTGGCCGACCCCTACCAGTCGGTCAATCGCGCCCTGAAGTACGTTCCGTTGTTTGTGGGATTGGTGTTTCTCTCATACTTCATTTTGGAAGTGACGGCTAGGAAGCGGGTGCATCCCGCTCAATATGTACTGGTCGGCATGGCCCAACTGATCTTCTACCTGCTACTGCTGTCGCTCGCGGAGCACCTTGGTTTTGACTGGGGTTTTCTGCTAGCTGGCGCCGCCACGGTGCTTCTTCTTTCGGTGAACACGAACTGGATCTTTGGAAGCCGAGCGCAGGGGTGGCGTGCACTCGTTGTGTTCAGCTTGCTCTACACATTCATCTATTTACTGTTGCGCCTTGAAGACAACGCCCTATTAGTGGGCGCAGTTGCGAGCTTCCTCGGGGTGGCGATGGTGATGTATTTCACGCGGAAGATCGATTGGTATAGCTCGATCACGGCCACTGGCGAGCAGGTACCGATTGCTACGCAGAAGAATGCGATATAGACCCAGAATTACAGCGGTGAAAACGCTGCGCGAACCAAAAGGGCCAGCGAGACAAGATTCCACTCAGGCAACTCACCAGCCTCGGGTCTGCAGCATGTGGGCTTCGTCCAAGCCGCTGACGGCCAGGCCCTTCATCGCTCCCTGCAGGTCTTCGCTGACTTCGAGCAATACTTTCGGGTCCTGATAGTGCGTCGCTGCAAGCACGATCGCCTTAGCGCGCTTGGCTGCTTCTTCCGGATCGGCGAATGTGGTCGAATCTTTCATGAAGATTCCTGATCCGACGAACACAGCTTCCGCTCCGAGCTGCATAACCAGGGAAGCATCAGCCGGAGTCGCAATTCCTCCAGCGGAAAAATTCGGGACCGGCAACTTCCCTGCTTTTGCGACTATCTTGATTAATTCGTACGGCGCCTGGTGCTCCTTGGCCTTTGCGTAGAGTTCTTCTTCGCTGAGCACGGTGAGAATCTTCATCTCTTGAACAATTTGGCGAATGTGCTTGACGGCGTGGACGACGTCTCCAGTGCCGGCTTCGCCCTTGGTGCGGATCATCGCCGCGCCTTCGGCGATGCGGCGCAGGGCCTCTCCGAGGTTGCGGGCGCCGCAAACGAACGGAACGGTAAAGCCGTGTTTGTCAACGTGATGGGCTTCGTCAGCCGGCGTGAGCACTTCCGATTCGTCGATGTAGTCGACGCCGAGTTCCTGCAGGATTTGTGCCTCGGCGAAGTGTCCGATACGGCACTTGGCCATGACCGGAATCGACACGGCGGCCATGATCTCGCGGATCTTTTTGGGGCTCGCCATGCGGGCGACGCCGCCTTCCGCGCGGATTTGCGCGGGCACGCGTTCGAGGGCCATGACGGAGACGGCTCCCGCTTTTTCGGCGATCTCGGCCTGGCGTGCGTCGGTGACGTCCATAATGACGCCGCCCTTTAGCATTTCAGCAAGGCCGGTCTTGAGACGGAGAGAGGTGTTCGAGTTATTACCGTTGTTTTGGGACATGGGAGACTCCAGCTGTCAGCTTTCAGCTCTCAGCTAACCCTTGATTTGATAGTTCTGGGAGGGGTTTCGCCGCTATTTCATTGTATCGCCCATCAGCCTTTTGCGGAACCCCGCAAAGACGTTCATCGGGAAAGAATGCGGGACCAGAGAGATCCGTAAGGTTGTGCTGTTTTGCGGTCGTGACAGTAGCGCTTTCTGCACGCATTTTTACCGATCTTTACACTACCGGTTGCAAAAGCTTTCAGTCTTCTCACCGCAGATATATCGACATACAATTTCGCCTGCAATTGTCGACTCACGCCATCCCCCGGCTCTACGGAGGTTTTATGGTTTTTCCCGGGTACGACCGCCACTTCTACCAGAATCATTCCGCGAATACTTTGCGCAACAGAACGGTCGGCGCATGGCTGCGCGGAAGGACTGCGATGCTTTTTTTGACTGCTGCTTGTTTCTTCGCAATACCTGCACACGCGCAGTTCTCCACCCTTTTGACGTTCAACGGAACAGACGGCACGGCGCCGTATTCGGCGCTGGTTCAGGGAACGGATGGAAACCTATATGGCACCACATCCAATGGCGGAGCAAACGGGCGGGGGACGGTTTTCAAACTGACTCCCGGCGGGACGATCACGACGCTTTACAATTTCTGTTCGTCGAGCAATTGCGTGGATGGAGCTGTGCCACAAGCAGGACTCACCCTTGGCGCAGATGGAAACTTCTACGGCACGACTCTATTTGGCGGGACCGGCACGACCGCCTGCGGAAGCGGCTGCGGCACGGCGTTCAAGATCACTCCTGCCGGAGTGCTGACAACTCTGCACAGCTTTTGCGTTCTGTCCTCTTGCCTTGACGGAGACACTCCACAAGCCGACCTGGTACAGGGGGCGGACGGGAATTTCTACGGAACGACGCCCAGCGGAGGCGCTTATTTTCAGGGAACGGTGTTCAAAATGACTCCGGTGGGAGTTGTCACGACGCTCTATGCATTCTGCCGGAATGCGGGTTGCACGGACGGGGCGACTCCGTTGTCGGGCCTGGTCCAGGGCGCAAACGGCTTGCTTTACGGCACTACTGCCGATGGCGGCCTTAACTTCTACGGAGAAGTATTCAGCATCAGTACTACTGGAAC
>JASLEQ010000148.1 GCA_030151135.1 Candidatus Sulfotelmatobacter sp.
GGCCTGCTGCTCGCCGTAGCCGGAGAGGTCAGTATCTTGCACCTTGTCTTTCCGAAACTCCTCTTCCTCGTTCCTCTCGTGCGTTTTCCGGGCTTCGTCTGGCTGATCGCAGCAGGATTCATGCTGCCGGGCAGGCGTGAAGTTCCGCCTTCATAAGTCGATTTGTGGAAAGAAGGGACTCGTCGCAGAGTCCAGGCCTTACTGCCCATCGACCGAAAAGTACAGGCTCGGAGAGTCGGTTACGACTTGGCACTTAGGCCCTGGTGGAACCTTGTGAACCGGAAGACAACCGGTCACGACCGTGAACAACTGGTTCAGGCTAAACGGAACCCGCAATTCAGCGACGACACGAGCGCCTGCATGGTGCTTTCGGAGAGCATCATGGTCATGCTCTTGACGCACGCCAAATGGGCGCGGTTTACCAGAAAGACCATTCCCGACGCAAGAGCGAATGCTCAGGTCCTGCTCTGTATTTCGCGTGAAAACCGAGAGGCGGTCGAAACCATTGTAGAAAATGCGGTCAGGCAAGGCGGCTCCGCGGATCCCACGCCGGTTCAAGATCTTGGATTCATGTATGGCCGCAGTTTCGAGGACCCCGACGGCCACATCTGGAAGACGGTGTGGATGAATCCGGCGGCAGGTATGTGACCAGACGGTCCGGGCGGGACTTGCCAATGGTCCGCAGAATGCGGCGAGTCCCACTCTTCTAACTTTCTCTCTGTCGTCTCCCCCAATCTGGGCTAGTCTCTCGCGCTTAAGAGCAGAGGACACATGGAATATGTGGTTCTAAATCCAAGCGAATTGCCGAGCGTCGGCGGGGCGCGTCTATACGAGGGCCGGAGTCAGGGCGGGACAAACATCCCGCTGATTCGTCGATGTACCTCCGGGCGGCGGGCCGCGTCTCCATCGGCACCCATATCAGGAGGTCTTCGTCGTCCACGAAGGCCAGGCAAAGTTCACCATTGGAACAGCCTCGATCGATATCGCTGCGGGGGAAATTGTGATCGTCGGGGCTGGTATCCCACGTAAGTTCGTGAACTCCGGCGAAGGGAGACTCCCGGCAGACCGACATTCACCTGAGGTCGGAATTCGAGACTGAATGGTTGGAATCCTGAACCTCATCCTGAGGGTCGCCATTTCCTTTCACTCTGAGCGCCCGTGCATGAGTGGATTCCTCGGAATGTCAGCTGGCGAGAACAGGCCGAGCACTCATTGAGCGAGATGACCGAGTCGGTGAGCCCGTAGGCGATTACGCGCCAGTGGAGCTAACAACACACGGCTGGGAATGTGGTCAGCGACCACAGTACACGGCTTGCGGGCGACCGCAGAGTTCGCTCTCCTTGACAATTTAGGAGAGAGCGAATTACTCTCCTTATCATCTTAGGAGGGCGGCATGTCCAACCAGGCCCAGCTTCTTCCTGGCACTCTCGATCTGCTCATCTTGAAGGCAGTCTCTCTCGGCCCGCTCCATGGTTACGGTATTCTTTTGCGCATCGGACAGATCTCCGACAGTGCTTTGTTCATTGAACAGGGAGCCCTTTATCCAGCCTTGTTTCGTCTGGTGCGCCAAGGGCGTCTCAAGGCTAAGTGGGGGACGTCGGAGAACAATCGCCGGGCCAAGTTTTACGAGCTCACCGCGAAGGGCCGAAAGGGCCTCCAGGAAGAGACGGAGGGCTGGAACCGCCTCTCGGCAGCCATGGCCTCCGCTCTCGCCGCTCGACCGAAGGAGATATGAGCCTCCTCTTCTCTCTGCGCTCTTTCGTTGCAACGCTCTTCCAACGCTCCCGGATGGTCGCCGAGATGAACGAGGAGCTTCGCTCACACGTAAAGCATCGCGCCGACGACCTCGAGCGATCAGGCCTTTCTCGCCCCGAGGCCGAGCGCCGCGCACGCGTTGAGTTCGGTGGCTATGAGCGGTACAGGCAAGAGAGCTACGAGGCCCTGTTCGGACAATTTTTCGAAACCCTTCATCAGGACATCCGCTTCGGCCTCCGGATGCTGTTCAAATCTCCAGCCTTCACCGCAGTCGCCGTCATCACGCTTGCGCTTGGAATCAGCGCCAACGCTATTGTCTTCAGTGTGTTGAATGGGTTGATTCTTCGTCCGCTCAATGTGCCCCAGTCGCAAAGTCTGTTTACCATCCAGCAAGGCCATGATCCTTCTCCGCTCCAGTCGTATCCGGACTATCTCGATCTGCGCGACCGGAATCGCTCCTTCGATGGCGTGATCGCATTTGCTTTCTCCCGGGTGGGCCTTAGCGCCAGCGGCAATGCCTCCACCGCGTGGCTGTATGAGGCTAGCGGAAACTACTTCGATGTGTTGGAAATTCAACCATATCTCGGCCGGTTCTTCCACCCATCGGATGAGCACGGACCCAACAGCAGTCCTTATCTTGTGCTCAGCTACGCCTACTGGATGAGCCACTTTCAGGGGAATCGCAACCTGATCGGACAAAGAGTCGAAGTGAACAAACATCTCTTTGTCGTTCTCGGAGTCGCGCCGCCAAACTTCCGTGGCACTGAACTGTACTTCATGCCCGACTTCTGGGTGCCGCTGGTGAACGAAGAGCAAGTGGGAGGCGGAAACGATCTAACCGCACGCGGAGTCCGCGGGCTGTCGCTGGTAGGCCGATTGAAGCCAGGAATCAGCACAGCCCAGGCCATTGCAGATTTGAACTTCATCGCCGCATATCTCGCGAAGAGCTACCCCAAGGACGACGAAAAGATGGTCTTCTCGCTTGCTCGTCCGGGTTTAATGGGGGACTTTCTTGGCCGTCCGGTCCGCGCGTTTCTTTCAGGAATGATGCTGCTCGCGGGCCTGATTTTGCTGGCAGCATGCGCAAACCTGGGCAATCTCTCGGCGGCACGGGCGGCAGATCGGTCCCGGGAGATCGCTCTTCGGCTCGCCTTGGGCTCGAGCCGCGAACGCATTCTGCGCCAGCTACTCACCGAGGCAGTGCTAGTTTCCGTCACGGGAGGGGCTGCCGGGCTCCTGGGAGCGGTCGTGTTGCTGCGGTGGCTCAGCGTTTGGCAGCCTATATCGAGCTTCCCTGCAAATGTACCGGTAAATCCAGACGCTAAGGTGTATGCAGTTGCTCTGCTGTTGGCCCTTCTAAGTGGATTGCTCTTTGGTTTCGTGCCGGCGCGGCGGGTGCTTCGGACCAATCCATGGCAGACCGTCAAAGCGGGACCTGCTGACCTGGTTGGGCGGCACCTCAACTTCCGCGGACTTCTGCTTGTTGTGCAGATAGCGGTCTGCGCTGTGCTGGTCACATCGTCGCTCGTGGCGGTACGCGGCCTGCTACGTTCGCTGCACAGCAACTTCGGCTTCATGCCGCAGAATGCCATGCTGGTCGAGACCGATGTGGATATGGCCGGCTACAGCGGCGACCAGGTGCCTGTCATGCAGATGCGGCTGATCGATACCGTTGGAGCGATTCCCGGGGTAACAGCCGCGGCCGCCTCGGATATGCTCCCTCTCAGCGGCGAGAATTTCAGCGACGCTGCCGCTTTCAAAGACAGCGAGACCGATCTCCGCTTTTCGAATGCCATCCTGAACGCGTATACGCAGAGCATATCTTCAGGATACTTTGCGGCTGCCGGCACATCTATACTGGCCGGACGAACCTTTACCATGCATGACGACAAACATGGGCCGCGCGTGGCCGTCGTCAACCGTGAATTTGCGCGCAGACTTTTTGGGTCTGAAGCCACGGCG
>JASLEQ010000149.1 GCA_030151135.1 Candidatus Sulfotelmatobacter sp.
TGACATGCGTGCATCGGGCCTGGATCATCCCAGTTTGCGGTATTTCCTTGGCGATGTTCGGGATCAGACGCGTTTAGAGCGCGCTTTCGCGGGAGTTACCATCGTGGTACATGCCGCAGCGCTCAAGCAGGTTCCTGCTTGCGAATACAATCCGTTCGAAGCAGTCCAAACTAATGTGATCGGCGCACGGAATGTGATCGATGCTGCGATCAATCAGGGAGTGCAGCGTACTCTCGCTCTCAGTACAGATAAGGCCGTTAATCCAATCAACATCTACGGCGCGACAAAGCTATGCGCCGAGAAGATGTTCGTGCAGGCCAACGCTTATGCGGGTAGCCAGGACACTCGCTTCAGTTGCGCCAGATACGGTAATGTCGTGGGCAGCCGCGGCAGCGTAATTCCCGTTTTCCAGGACCAGAAAAGATCGGGCCGTATTACGATTACCGATCCGAGGATGACACGCTTTTGGCTGACTCTGGACCAAGGCGTAAGGTTCGTTATCAGCAGCATCGAGCAGATGCATGGCGGCGAAATCTTTGTGCCCAAAATTCCCAGCATGCGCCTCATGGACTTGGCCCAAACGATCGCTCCCGGATGCGAGATCGAAACCATAGGAATTCGGCCCGGCGAGAAATTGCACGAGGTGCTTGTCTCCGAGGACGAAGCCCGGAATACCGTCGAGGCCGATGACCGTTATGTCATCCAACCGGCCCACTCGTGGTGGCGTGCCGAAAATTGGGCGAGTGCGAAGCCTCTGTTGGAAGGATTCCGGTATGCCAGCGACACCAATGATCGTTGGCTCACCAATCGCGAATTACATCGTTTGGTATCACCAGGTTCAGTCGACGAAGAGTCGACCCCTGCCCCGATTTCGGCCTAGGTCTGCGAATGTTGACAAGCCACTCCAGTCTGCAAACCCTTGCGATCCACGGGGGCCCTCCCGTCCGGACCAGTCTGCTCCCTTACGGAAGGCAGGCTGTGGATGAGGCCGACATCCAGGCCGTCGTAGAGGTCCTAAGGTCCGATTGGCTGACCACCGGCCCTAAAGTTGGCGAATTCGAGGACGCATTTGCGAGTTGCGTCGGAACTCGGTTCGCGGTGAGTTTTAGCTCGGGAACCGCGGCATTGCATGCTGCGAGCTTCGCCTCGGGGCTTGGTCCTGAGGACGAAGCCATCACGACGCCACTGACGTTTGCGGCTACCGCAAATTGCATTCTCTATCAGCGTGCAACTCCCATATTTGGAGACGTGCTCGCAGATACGCTTAACTTGGATCCCTCGCAAGTTTCGCGCAAACTGACTGCAAAGACGCGAGTCATTCTGCCAGTCGACTATGCGGGGCATCCTGCCGATCAAGGTCCCATATTGGAGATTGCCCGTCAGCACGGGCTGATCGTCATTGAGGACGCTTGCCATGCGCTGGGGGCCGAGTACCGAGGAACTCGAATCGGTGGAATAGCGGACATGACGGTCTTCAGCTTCCACCCCGTAAAACACATCACTACCGCCGAAGGCGGCATGGTGACGACAAATCAGCCAAAGTTTGCTGAGACTTTAAGAAAATTTCGTAACCACGGAATTTCAACCGATGCGCGCCAGCGCCAGAGCGCCGGGCAATGGCACTACGAAATGGTCTTGCTCGGCTACAACTATCGGTTACCTGATGTGCTCTGCGCATTGGGAATCGAGCAGTTGAAAAAACTTGATGCCAATCTGGAGCGACGACGAGAGATCGCGGCTGAATACACCGCGGCTTTTTCCGAGATACCGCTGATGCGTCCGCCATCCGTCGATGAGGCTGTCAATCCTGCCTGGCATTTCTATCCTATTCGATTAAATTTAGAGCACTTGTCGGCGGACCGCGCCCAAATCTTTCGCGCTCTTCGCGCGGAGAACATTGGAGTGAATGTTCACTACATCCCCGTGCATTTGCACCCCTATTATCGCGATCATTTTGGCTACCACGGAGGCGAATTCCCTATCGCCGAGGATGCCTACTCACGCCTGATCAGCTTGCCCGTGTTTCATGCAATGACGGCGCAGGACGTCTCGGACGTTATTGCCGCGGTGAGGAAGGTGCTAACGAGTTACGCCAAGGAGGCGCAGGAGGCAAGTTGAAGGTTGTTGCGATTGTCCAGGCCCGTATGGGAAGTACACGCCTGCCAGGAAAGGTGCTTCAAGACCTCTCGGGCAAGAGCGTGCTGGGGCGGGTCGTCGAGCGTCTCCACAAGTCGCGTCTCATCAACGATGTAGTGATTGCTACAACAAATCTAAGCAAGGATGATCTCATTGTTGAGGAGTGTCGCAGGAGTTCTGTGTCTTTCTTTCGGGGGAGCGAGACCGATGTGCTGGATCGTTATTTTCAGGCTGCCAGAACATCCCGTTCTGACATAGTTGTGCGTGTGACATCTGATTGTCCATTGATCGATCCTGGGATTACCGATGAGACGATCGAAGCTTTTCTGCACGGCGAAGCCGACTACGCGGCAAACACTCTAGCCCGTACGTACCCACGTGGGCTCGATACGGAAGTGTTTTCCATGGCCACTCTGCAGCGAGCCTGGCACGGGGCCCGGCAGGATTATGAGCGAGAGCACGTGACGCCCTACATCACTGAACACCCGGCGGAGTTCCGGCTTCTCTCGGTCACCGGAGATTGCGATTTCAGCACGTACCGCTGGACGCTGGACACATCTGAAGACCTGGCGTTCGTTCGGTCCGTTTATTCTCGGTTTGCCTCAGGCAATGTCTTCTCGTGGCGTGAAGTTCTCGAGCTTCTGGAGCGGGAGCCTGAACTTGCTACCTTGAACCACGGGGTTGTGCAGAAAGCAATTCGCTGACTCGGAGTTCCGGTGGGCATTGGCACAATTCTGATTAGGGCGGACGCGACATCCGCGATGGGCACAGGCCATGTGATGCGCTGCCTTGCGTTAGCGCAGGCTTGGCAGGATGCTGGCGGGAAGGCGGCATTCGCGATGGTCCAGAGCACCGAGGCTCTGCAGATCCGCCTCGCCCGCGAATCTTGCCATATCACTCCGATCAGGGCGGATTTAGCAGGCGCCGATGATATGCAACAGACCGTCGCAATTGCCAACGATCTGGGCTGCGAATGGATTGTGCTAGATGGTTATCAGTTTGGATCCGCCTTTCAAGCCGGCCTGAAGTCGAGCGGCGCGAAGGTGCTGGTCCCGGACGATTATGGCCACGCTGGGCAATATCCCGCTGACGTGGTCCTCAATCAGAGCGTAACGGCCTCCCCGACGCTTTATTCCAGTTGCTCACCGGGTACCCGCCTTCTGCTTGGACCTCGTTATTCGCTCCTCCGTCGAGAGTTCTCCAGATGGCGCGATTGGAGACGCACGATTCCTTCGAAATGCCGGCGCGTCCTCGTGACTATGGGCGGAAGCGACGAACACAATGTGACCGCAACTGTACTTCAGGCTCTATCTTTGATGGGCTCGGATGGATTGGAGACGACCGTTCTCGCTGGAGGCAGCAATCGTCACTTGATTGATTTGCATCAATATGTTGCTCGAAGCGGAAGCAACGTTGAAGTCCGCACAGATGTTTGTGACGTTGGTGAGAGTATGGCGCAGTCGGATGTCGCCATTTCAGCGGCAGGATCCACGTGCTGGGAGCTATGTCTTCTTTCTTTGCCGTCATTGCTGATCGATATCGCGGATAATCAAACGCCGGTGGCCAAAGAAATGGATAGGCGCAGGTGTGCGGTGCACATTGGTGATCAAGCCGTGAGACCTCAGGCAATCGTGGAGGCCCTGAAATCCTTGGTCGCGGACTGCGACTTGCGGCGTGCGCTCGCCGAAAATTCGAAGTCTTTGGTAGATGGACGGGGTGCAGCTCGCGTAGTCGCAGTGCTCACTGGTTCGCCGGTTCTCCAATTGCGAGCCCTGAGAGAAGGGGACCGCCGACTATTGTGGGAATGGGCGAATGACCCCGAGGTTCGCTCCGCATCTTTCTCTTCAGATCCGATTCCGTGGGACACTCACACATCGTGGTTCAACGCGAAGCTGCCCGAGCCGCCGAACACCTCGCTGAGTCACCGGGTTTTCATTGCCGAAGACGAGGAGGGAGTACCAGTCGGACAGATCAGATTTGAAAAGCACGCGGACGCGCATTGGGATGTCGGCCTTAGCTTGAGCAAGGATTTCAGAGGTCGCGGACTCGCCAGCAGACTCATCGCAATCGGGATACGAGAGCTGATCGCAGACGCCGGCCACGCCTCGATGCATGCCTACGTGAAACCACAAAACGTGGCTTCGGTGAAATCGTTTGAGCGCGCAGGTTTTGAGAGAATCGGCGTCGAGCAGGTAAACGGCCGAGAAGCACTGCACTTGGTTTACTCCTGATCTAGAGTTGTTGGTCCCCGCTGACTAAACATGACGCAAATGAATATCGGGAACAGAGTCATCGGGCCGGGGCATCCGACTTATGTGATCGCCGAGATGTCGGCGAATCACGGGCAGAAGTTTGAGCAGGCAGTCGCAATTCTTCGTGCTGCAAAGGATGCCGGCGCGGATGCAGTCAAATTGCAGACGTACACTCCCGATACGATAACCATCGCTTGTGATCGTCAGGAGTTCCTCATCAAAGGCACGCCCTGGGTCGGCCGCAACCTGCACGATCTCTACCGCGAAGCCTATACGCCGTGGGAATGGCAGCCTCGATTGCGGGAAATCGCCCTGGACCTAGGGATCGAGTTGTTTTCTTCACCCTTTGATGCGAGTGCAATTGAGTTTCTCGAAGCCATGCAAGTGCCAGCCTACAAGTTGGCATCCTTCGAGTTGATTGACATCGCTTTGATACGAGGAATGGCGAGGACAGGGAAGCCGCTTATCATGTCCACCGGCATGGCCACCCTCGAAGAGGTTGAAGAAGCTGTCCTAACGGCTCGCGACGCGGGAGCGCAGCAGATTGCACTGCTGAAATGTACCAGTGCATATCCCTCTCCCCCGGAAGAAATGAACTTGCGAACGATACCTGAAATGTCCCGACGCTTCCAGGTGGCCGTGGGACTTTCAGACCACACGATGGGCGATACAATCCCGGTCGCGGCCGTTGCCTTGGGCGCTTGTATCATTGAGAAACACATCACGCTATCGCGGTCAAATCCGGGACCTGATAGCGCGTTCTCTCTTGAGCCGCATGAGTTTAAGGCGACCGTTGATGCTATCCGCACCGCCGAGAAAGCCTTGGGGCGGGTGCACTTCGGATTTAGTCCCCACGAAGAAGCTAGCCGAACTTTTCGGCGATCTCTTTTTGTTGTCGAAGATATACAGCAGGGGGACCTCTTCACCGCGAAGAACACTCGTTCGATTCGCCCAGGACACGGACTGCATCCGCGCCACTTGCCAGAAGTCCTTGGGTGCCACGCAGCTTGCGATATTACTCGAGGCACGCCTTTAAAGTGGGATCTGGTTGTGCGGAAATGAGAATCGTCAGCCCTCTGCTGAAGGCGGTCGTATATCCCACGTTGTCGAATGTGGGTGCATTTCGCAGAACCGCGAATCAAGGGCTGGCGGTCGTTACCTACCATGGAGTCACTCCACAGGTTTACCGATCCGAGGACCGATGGCTCGACGCCAATCTCGTCCATCCCGAGACGCTCCGACGCCATGTCCGCTTAATCAAGAAAAACTATGATTTGGTGTCGCCGGAAGACGTGCTTGGTTTCATGGAGGGCCGCCAAAAGCTGCCGGCGAAAGCGGTCCTGTTAACTTGCGATGACGGTCTGCAGAATTGTCTGACCGATATGGTTCCGGTCCTGCGCGAGGAGAGTGCTCGGTGCTTGTTCTTTGTCACAGCCGCATCGGCCGCTGAAGAGCGAACGTGGTTGTGGTATGAGGAATTATTCTTGATTTTCCTCCGCGCTCCTTCCGGATCAATCAGAGCATCAAGGGAGACATGCGTCATTGAGGAGATCCTGGCCGGAAGGAAGCAAAGGCGAGCAGCATGGTGGAGGACCGTGTGCCGCTTGTCACAAGTGGCTCCGGAGACCCGAAATTCACTCATGGCTGAGCTGCGAGGGAAGGTGAATACAATCGGAAAACCGTTGATTGATCTATCAAATCACACTGCCTGTCGCCGGTATGGCCTGCTCACCTTTGACGAAATTCAAAAGTTGGTTGCAGCTGGAATGAGTGTCGGATCTCATACGATCACCCATCCAATCTTGTCGAGGCAGGAACCCGAAAACGCATATATCGAGGTTGCTCGGAGTCGAGAGCTTCTGGAGCGTGCAACGGGAAAGAGCATCTGGGCATTTGCTTATCCATTCGGGGACGCGCAGTCGGTCAATCCCCAGGTGGTAGCGATGGTGCGTAAAGCGGGATACACTGCTGCTTTTCGGAATTTCGACGGAGGACTCGGGCACAGGTTAGAGGACCATTACTCGCTGCCCCGGATTCATGTGACGAACACAACGACTCTCGCAGAACTCGAGGCTCATATTTCCGGATTCTACGGTCAGATCAAAGCGGCTTTCGGCCAAGGCTCTGGGTTAGAGAAACTGAGCCTGATATGAATTGCATGCCGAGGCATTCCGAACGCGGGTCCTCCGCCGATTGCAAGTTTCCACTATACTCAGCTGACTCCGGCAAATAATCTAAACCTTGCGAATCGCGGTTCTTGATGCCATAACGAAA
>JASLEQ010000185.1 GCA_030151135.1 Candidatus Sulfotelmatobacter sp.
TGTACGGAGCTTGAGACGCATGTGATGGATTGGCTGGTCGGGATGCTGGGGCTTCCTGAGAAATTCCTGTCTTCAGGAAAAGGCGGGGGAGTGATTCAAGACACCGCCTCGAGCGCTGTGCTATGTGCGCTGCTGGCGGCACGGGAGCGAGCTACCGCGTACACGGCTAACAAGAAAGGTGGGAACGGCCGATTGGTCGCTTACGCGTCGACGCAAACGCATTCGTCGCTGGAAAAAGCCGCGATGATTGCGGGGATCGGAACGGAGAACCTGCGGCTGATCGAGGTGGATGAGAAATTCGCGATGAAGCCTGAGTCGCTTGCGCGACAGGTGGAAGCCGACCGCAACGCAGGACTCACTCCATGTTTCGTCTGCGCGACCGTTGGGACAACGTCTTCCAACGGGATGGATCCGCTCGGAGCGATCGGTGAAGTGGCGCGGAAGCACGATCTCTGGTTGCATGTGGATGCGGCGATGTCGGGGACGGCGATGGTGTGTCCGGAGTTTCGTCATCTGCAAAACGGCGTCGAATACGCCGACAGCTACAATTTCAATCCGCATAAGTGGATGGGAGCGAATTTCGATTGCAGTTGTTTCTGGGTGGCGGACCGAAAAGCTCTCATCCAGACCCTCAGCATCCTGCCGGAATATCTGCGGAATCAGGCGACCGAGTCGGGAGCCGTCATCGATTACCGGGATTGGCATATCCAGTTGGGACGGCGTTTTCGATCGCTTAAGCTGTGGTTCGTGATTCGGCATTACGGGGTTGAGGGCTTGCAGCATAATGTCCGCGAACACGTGCGACTGGCGCAGCAGTTTGCGGGATGGGTGCGGTCAGATGACCGCTTCGAACTGGCAGCGCCTGTGCCGCTGAATCTGGTTTGTTTCCGTCACAAGGCAGGAGACGCCGCGAACCAGGCGATCATGGACCGGTTGAACAAGAGCGGAGATCTGTTCCTGACTCATACGAAGCTGCATGGCAAGCTGACGCTGCGGTTGTCAGTGGGACAGATGCACACGCAGGAGCGGCACGTGCGGAGTGCGTGGAAGCGGATACAGGAAGAATCGAGCCTGGTATAAGCGCTCAATCAGTCCGCGGGCATCGGGGCGGTTCGTGGTGCGCCGCGACGGTCGATTGCGGGCCAGGTACGTGCCGCCGGGACTTCAAGCCACTTCTTCACTTCCGGCAGGGCAGCGCGCATGGCAGTTTCTCCAGCACGGATCAGCTCAGCGGTGCGTTTGAAGTCGTCATAGGCAAACCCTGAGACTTCGGGTTCAACCACCAAGTCCGCTGCATTGCGCCACAGGGATGACATGGCATCTTGCGCGATGGCGAACGACTGGCCGATGACATCGAAGAAGTGCCGCGGAGGTCCACCATTCGACCACGTTCCCTTGAGATGAATCGCAAGAACTTTTTCGGCACCCATATCCTGCAGAGGACGGGTCGGCACTGGATGGGAGAGCATGCCGTCGACGAGGTAGCGTCCGCCAATCTCGACAGGCAAGAACATCCCTGGATAGGAGCAACTGGCGCGCACGGGGTCGATGATCGAGCCGGAATGGAAAACCACTCCTTCACCGGTATTGAAGTCGGTGGCAGTTACGCCGAGAGGGATGCGCAGTCCTTCGAAGTTTCTGCACTTAAGCGTGCGAGTGAGGAACGGCACCATTCGATCGTTCGAGGCAAAGCCGCAGCGGGAAAGAGTCCAGCGCGCGAAACTGGTGAATCGGGTTTTGCGGGCAACTTCTTCCATATCGGCGGGAGTCAGGCCGCTGCAATAGCAGGCGCCGATCAGAGCGCCCACGCTCGTGCCTGCCACGGCGTGGATCGGAATGCCTTCCTCTTCGAGAACCTTGAGAACGCCGATGTGAGCGATGCCGCGAGCGAACCCTCCACCGAGCGCAACGCCAATTGTGGGTGGCTGGGAGGTCGAAGACTGGTCCGGCCGGCGGGAAAGCTCCCGCCCGAAAGCCTGCACCGAACGAATAATTTTCCCCAGATGTTTCACGGCGAACCCCGCTTCCCTGGCCAGATCTGGACCAGGTACTAAAGCCCACAGCTACTAGGTAAGATGCCATATTGGGTCACAAGGCTGTAACGGCACGAACGTGCTAGCCGGTAACTATCTGTAAGCACGTAAGTTACTGTCTTGACATCAAACAGATGACGAAATTCCCTTATTCCTGCTAGGTTGCTGACAGTATGGTGCGAGAGATTTCTTCGGGGGGAGTGGTGGTACGGCACAGGGACGGCGCCTGGTGGGTAGCCGTGATCGAGCCGCGAGGCGATGCCAACGCCCCTGCGAATCCGCCAAAGCGGGGTGCTCGAAGCAGCAGCAAAGATGCTACCGTGCTCTGCCTCCCGAAGGGGCTGGTCGATCCGGGAGAAAAGCCGCTCGAGGCGGCATTACGCGAAGTGAAAGAAGAGACAGGGCTTACAGCGCAGCTTGTGACCAAACTGGCGGACATCAAGTACATGTATGTCCGTACATGGAGTGATGGCGAACGCGTGTTCAAGATTGTCAGCTTCTATCTATTTCGATATGAGTCGGGCACGATCGATGACGTTTCCGAGGACATGCGCGTTGAAGTCGCACGGGCTCTCTGGGTGCCGTTGGCCGATGCCCCGAAGGTGCTGGCCTATAAAGGGGAGAAGCAGATGGCACGGCAGGCGCTTGAATATTTGAACGCTCACGCCGACTTGGCCACTGGCGCTGGATAAACGGTCTCTAGTCCAATTACCATTACGTGGCAAACGCATCCACCAAGGGACCGCGTCTCCCCTTGCCAGTCCATCACTTCCAGAACGCGGATCGACGCAGAACTATGTTCGAGGGGTCGCTATGAAGCGCATTAATAAAGTCGCCATTCTGGGCGCCGGAACCATGGGCGCGCGCATCGCCGCTCATTTCGCCAACGCGGGTGTGCCCAGTTATTTGCTCGATATCGTTCCTCCGGACGCGGACGGGCCAGCGCGCAGCAAGATCGCTGCCGCGGGACTTGATGGCGCGAAGAAATCGAAGCCTGCCGCTTTTATGGATTCGTCGCTGGCGCGCCTGGTGACCGTGGGCAATTTCGAAGATGACCTGAAGAAGTTGGCCGAGGTCGACTGGATCATTGAAGCCGTCGTCGAAAACACGGAGATCAAGCGCAATTTGCTGAAGAAAGTTGAGGCGATCCGAAAGCCGGGAACAATTATCACGACGAACACCAGCGGGCTTCCTGTAAGCAAGATTGCCGAAGGATTTTCGGACGATTTCCGCCGGGCGTGGTTTGGAACGCACTTCTTCAATCCCCCGCGATATATGCGGCTGCTGGAAATCATTCCGACACCGGACTCTGACCGGGCTGCGATCGATGCAATCTCATATTTCTGCGACGTGCGGCTGGGCAAAGGCGTCGTGATCGCGAAAGATACTCCGAACTTCATTGGCAATCGCATTGGTACATTCTCGGTACTCAACGTCATGCGGCTGATGCAAGAGATGGGAATGTCGATCGAAGAAGTCGACGCGCTCACGGGACAAGCAGTGGGATGGCCAAAGTCGGCAACCTTCCGAACGATCGATCTGGTCGGGCTCGACATTCTCGGGCATGTCGTCGGGAACATGACCAAGAACGTCCACGATGAGCGCAGTGATCTGAAACTTCCTGATTTCTTCAATCAGATGCTGGAAAGGAAGTGGCTGGGCGACAAGACCAAGGGTGGTTTCTACAAGAAGGTCAAGGGCACTGAAGGCAAGGAAGACGAGCGGATGGCACTGGATTGGAAGACGCTGGAATACCATCCGAGGCAGAAGCCGAAGTTTCCCGCGCTCGACATGGCGAAGAACGTCGAAGAGACGGGAGCACGCCTGCGGATGCTGTTCGGCAATGACGGAGCGCCACAGAAAGGTGATCGTGCGGGAGCGTTTTTATGGGCGGCGCTCAGCGACCTCTGGACTTACGCGGCTAACCGCGTTCCGGAGATCTCTGATTCCATCGTGGAGATCGATCGCGCCATGAAGCTCGGCTTCAACTGGGAACTGGGACCATTCGAACTCTGGGATGCAGCGGGAGTAGAGGCGACCGTCGCGCGTATGAAGAAGGAAGGCAAGCCGGTTGCGGCAAATGTGGAGAAGTTGCTGGCTGCGGGCCAGAAGTCGTGGTACGTCGATGATGCGAAGTCGGCCTCTGGGCGCAAGTATTGAGACGTACAGAAGGGCAGTTGGCAGGAGGTCGAAGTTCCAGCCGGCGTATGGTCTGTCACGGTAGCGAAG
>JASLEQ010000188.1 GCA_030151135.1 Candidatus Sulfotelmatobacter sp.
TGGCGCATAGACAAGACCGAGAACGGCGAGGCCACGCTTGTGGGCAGCCTCTGTATAAACCTTCAGCAGCTGCTGTTGTTGAGTGGCAGTTTCGACGTCCGCTGGCGCGCTCCAGGTGACCAGGAGACAGTTGGCTGGCGAGCCTTCGAGAAGGTTAAGGGTAGCGGGCTCATACCAGCGCGCCAAGGCGTCACGAACAGCCGCGTCCGCAGGAACAGTTTTCGTATGGCTGCGCCAGGCCAGCTCCAGCGGGCCGCCTGCCCAACGGATGGGGACACAGTGCTCGAGAGATGGAGCCGCCGAGACCCCGTGCGTGCATGCCAGGACGAAGATCAATATCAGGAAGCGGCGATGGACGCGCTTTTTTGCGACCGGCAGCGCTTCCCTGGACGGCAGTTGTGGATGGAGCAAGTGGCTCCTCGACGCGCAGACGGCGCGCAATACCGCGGAGCCCGTGGATTCCGGCCGCGTCGAGGGCATGGCTCTCCGGAGAGGCGATGTTCGAACAGACATCTTTACGCGAAGGGGTCAGAAGGAATCAGTGATTTGAATCACTGATGCTTGCCTGATAAGAATGTGCCTACCTGATAAGGCCGAAACCGCTCGCGGGCATTGTTTAGAGGCAACGGACCGTTTGATCCGAGCTGAGCGGGAAGATGAGCAGAAGCGGGAAAATGAGCGGAAATGATTCGCAACCGCGGTACGCCCGAGTAAATCTATTTTGAAGAACGGACCGGGAGGGTTCCTGGCGACATTGGGGAAAAAATCGAATAATGCTCGGAGTGGAACACAGGCGGAAAGAGCCACCCGTCCGCTGTTGAGGCCCGTCGGCGTGATCCGGTCGACGATCAAGGAACGAAGCAAAGCTCCGAAGCAGGCTTCGGAAGGTGCTCCTGACGTTTGGCTGGAGGTGCATCCATTCGCTCTGCGGGCCCTGGAGGGGCTGGCGCCGGGCGACGAGATTATCGTGCTGACGTGGCTGCATCGTGCCGTACGGGATGTGCTGAAGGTGCGCCCGCGATCGGATCCGAAGCGGAAACTGACCGGAGTGTTCGCGACGCGCTCGCCGGACCGGCCGAATCCGATTGGACTGCATCAAGTAACGGTGCGGAAGGTTGAGACGAACCGGCTGCGCATTGGGCCGATGGAAGCAATCGATGGCACGCCGGTGGTGGACATCAAGCCGCTACTTTGTCCGCGAATGCAGACGCAAGGGTCGTAGCGTCTTGCCAGCAGGGGCTATTTTTCCAAGAGACCTTGCCAGGCCATCCGATGAAAAAGGCGATCCATCTCTTTGGGATCGGCCTTCATATCTTTATCGATCCACCAATCGAGCAGGGAGAAAAAGCTTCCAGCTAATGCGTGCGATCTGGCGGAACGTTGCAGGGGATCGAGTTTCACATTGGCCGCTTGTAGGCGTCGTTCAATGGACCTGGCAAAGTAGCCGAGGCCGAGCGCTTTGACGTCGTGAATCTTGCCAGACCTGACGACCGCCACATAGAACTCGCGCATTTCACGGATATGGCTGAAGACCTCCTGTACCGGCAGCAGGCGCTCCGGTGGCGCGTTCCGCTTGGTAAGAAGGCCGGCACAAAGTTCGAAGAAGTCTTCCACGTCGCTCAAAAACAGATCATTTTTGTCGCGGTAGTGAACGTAAAACGTTGAGCGTCCCACGCCCGCGCGGTCGAGCACATCTTGCACCGTAATGTCATCGAAGTTTCTTTCTTGCAGGAGCTCGACGAGGGCATCCCCCAGCATGTTCCGGGTGCGCAGAATGCGGCGGTCGATCTTGGGCGCATCGTTCGACGATTTCGTTTTTCTGGTTTTCCCCATTCCAGTTCCTGAACACGGCGGCGCGATTTGTCCGATATCGGGTCCTTCCAGAGAATAGTGCGTGCCAGCTGAGAGCCTTGCCGCTACAGTGGCGGCATGACAGACAATCGTAAAGCGGGCATCGCCCTGATCGCTGGTTCGATCGGTGGCATCGTGACCATGGCGATCCATCCTACCGCAGGCGGTCCGCTGACCGCGGCGCAGGTGGATCGACTTGGAATCGTCTCGGGCATTGCTCACGGCCTCGCGATCGTGAGCGTTGTGGTGCTGTTTCTGGGCGCTTGCGGACTTGCGAGAGGAATCGCCGCCACTGACCGCGTTTCGTTTGCGGGTATTGTTGTTTTCGGGTTCGCCTGCGTCGCCATATTCATGGCCGCGAGCGTCAGCGGCTTCATTATTCCCGCGATCATGAAGCACATGGCGCGGGATGCGGGCGCCAACATGCGTACGTGGCAAATCGTGATCGATAGTATCTTCCAGATTAACCAGGCATTCGCGGAAATCTATTCCGTAGCCGCCTCTCTGGCTGTGATTCTTTGGTCAGTATCCGTTTTACGAAATGGCGGCTTGGCACGCGGGATCGCCGTCTACGGGTGCATCGTCTCTGCGCTCATTATTGCGGGAGTCGGCATCGGACACTTACGGCTCAACGTGCATGGGATGGCTGTGGTTTGGCTGGGACAGGCGATCTGGTTTGTGATCGCCGGAGCTCAGCTATGTTCTCAGCAGAGTAATCCGGCAGCATCTCAATAAATACTTCTGCTCACAGTGGATCAAACATTGAGTTCCACCAGGGTGGCTCCCCCGCCACCTTCGTTCTGCGGAGCTTCGACGACCGATGCGACATGTGGATGCTGCTGGAGCATCTGACGCAGCGCTTTACGGAGGATGCCCATGCCGCTGCCATGCACGACGCGGACCCGTGGAAGTCCAGCGAGGAAAGCGCGGTCCACAAACTTTTCGACTTCGCTCGAAGCCTGGTCGACGGTCTGTCCGATCACGTTGATTTCCGTGGGAACGTTCGCACCCTCAGATTGCAACTGAACGGAAACGCCGCGGGCACGGGCGGCTTTCAGCGGAGTTTCTGAAACCGGACGCGCGCTGGTCAGAATTTCGGCAACGTCATCGCGCGCAATCTTCATCTTCAACGCTCCCATCTCGACCTCGAAATGGTTGTCGTCGAGCTTGCGTGCGATGCGGGCGGAGCGTCCTGTGGATTTGAGCTTGACGGTGTCACCTTCGGAAACGTGCTTGATCAGTTTTGGCTGGGCATTGGGATCGCCTTGATCAGCGCCGGTGGAGTGAGCCACGATTGTGGCGTCGAATTGCTCGCGGAATTCACGGCGAAGCTTGGCGATGCGGCGCTCGGCTTCTTTGGAGACCTTCTGCGCGGCAGTGCGGTCCTGAATGGCGTTGACGGCTTCGCGCGCGTGATATTCGAAATCGCGGAGAACGCTCTGGAGTTTCTGCTCCATCTCGCGAACTTTCGTTGCCTGATCTTTCTTCCCTTCTACCGCCAAGCGCTGCTTCTCGCGCTCGAGGTCTTGTTCGGCTTTGCGAAGGCGCAGGCGCTCGGCTTCGGCTTCGCGCAATTCGGCGTGGAGTTTATCGAGAAATTGGCCGACGTCGCGGGCTTGCGTACCGAGGCGGGCGCGGGCGCTTTCGGTGATCGACGGATTCAAGCCGAGGCGCTGCGCGATATTAATGCCTGCGGACGCGCCAGGAACTCCGACTTTCAGCTCATAGGTTGGCTGAAGCGTGCGCTCGTCGAAGCCCACCGCCGCATTGATCACGCCGGGAGTATTCGCGGCGTAGACCTTCAGCGATGTGTGATGTGTTGAAATAATGCTGGTGCATCCGATATGGCCGAAGTGACTGGCAATGGCGACGGCCAGGGCGGCGCCTTCCTCGGGATCGGTGGCCGAGCCGAGTTCATCCAGCAGGACAAGCGAGTGGGAGGTTGCGGTGCGCGAGATGAAATCGATGTTGGTGACATGCGCGGAAAAGGTCGAGAGATTCTGTTCGATGGACTGATAGTCGCCAATGTCGGCGAGGACGGCGTCGAACACGGGCATCTCGGCGCGGTCGGCGGGAACCGGAAGTCCCGATTGGGCCATCAGGGCGAGGAGGCCCGTAGTCTTCAGCGTCACGGTTTTTCCGCCGGTGTTTGGGCCGGTGATGATCAACTGCCGGCGGGCGCCTTCGAGTTCGAGGCTCACCGGAACTACGCTCGCGCCTTTTGCCTTTAGATTTCGCTCGAGCAGTGGATGTCTCGCGTTATGCAGCAGAAGGCGGCCTGCCGCCGCCGGACGGCCGTCGCCAGATGGCGCCTGCGCGTCGCTACTTAAAATCACTTCGACGCAGTTATAGTCTTCGGCGAAATGGGCTTTGGCGAATTGCAATTCGAGTTCGGCGAGAACCTCGACGGAGGCATTGATTTGTTCGGCATGCGCGCCGATGCGCTCTGTCATTTCGACCAGGATGCGATGGATTTCGGCGAGTTCCTCCTCGAGCAGGCGAACCAGTTCGTTGTTCTGTTCGATCGTCTCGAGAGGCTCAACGAATACGGTCTGGCCACTGGAACTGGCACCGTGAACGACGCCCTGCACGCGGCGCTTCTGCTCGACCTTTACCGGGATCACGAAACGATCGCCACGGACAGTAATAAGTTCGTCCTGAACAGTGCCGCCTTCTGCGAGACGGCGGAGGTATCCGCGGAGCGATTCCTGAATGGAGCGCCGCTGTTTTTCGATGTCGCGACGAATGCGGGTGAGGTCGGGCGAGGCTTTGTCGTCGAGCGTGCCATCGGGCTGAATCTTGTTGCGAAAGTAGCGGAGGAGCTCAGAAAAATCGGCGACTCCGGCCGAGAGCTTGCGGACTTCCCGCCATTCCGATCGCATGGCGGCGGGAGGGTTCGACGAGATGTGACGCCATTCCGCGGCACGGTCGACCACGGCTATCACGTCCCGGATGTCCGCGGTTTCCAGTGCGGCGCCGGCAATGCGCGATTTCGCGACCAATGAGCTCACATCGCTGAGAGTGGAAAAATCGAAACGTCCGCCGACCCGGCGGAATTCACGAATCTCTGAGGCCAGAGCTTGTTGATACCGGATCCAGTCGCTGTCGGTAGAAGGATGGAGTGAATCGATGCGGCTGCGGCCAAGCGGGGACGATGCGAATCCGCGAAGGAGGTCACGAAGAGAATCGAACTCCAGGACACGCGCGGAGGTGTGAAGGACGTCGGAGGACATCAGGATTATGTTACAGGAGACATTCCAGGCCGCGGCGGTTTCGACTTCAATCCAATCTTCGGGACTATGCAGGAGAGATGTGAATCGCGGCGGGCATTTTAGCGCGCGGCCGTTGCGCTTTGGGCTGCGGCAGCCATTACCGGAAGCCGGAGAATGAACAATGCACCGCCTTGCGGCTGGTTGCGGCAAGTGATCTGTCCGCCGTGGTCTTGGA
>JASLEQ010000196.1 GCA_030151135.1 Candidatus Sulfotelmatobacter sp.
GGTACGGACGCTAGCGTCGCCAAGCCTTTTGCACGCGTCGTTCCTCATTTGCTGTTCAAATGCGGTACAGCATTCTTGTCTGTCGGGAAGCCGCGCGGAAGATTTCCGCGATCACTCCGTGGGCGGCGATTGTTTCTCTCCGACACCTCGACGAAGTGGAAGCTCGACAAGTGGCTGCAGAGTCAGTCCATCGAACCACTTCGTGCCGCCGCGGCCGATCCCGAAATTGCGCGGCAACTCGCGCTTGCGGGGTGGGGCGTGGCCGCTCTTCCCCACATTGTGGCCGCGCGCCAAGGCCTCAACGTGATCGGCAGGACGGATGCGGTGCAATGGCGCGTCTACGCATTCACCCGTGAACGGCGGCCCGGGAATCGCTTGGTCCGATTACTTTTGGACACCGCACCTCCGCGTTCCCGCTAAAAACCGAGCCGGTACTCTCTTCCAGTGCCTTGCAAATCTTGCACGGGGACCGTGCGCCCGCTTCGTTGGACCCCCGGCTTAACCCAAGTCCTTCGAGGTACTTCCAATCTCCTGCGGCTTGGAACCCGAGTTGCACCCTTACGCCGTGACTTCCGGAGGACATTGTGGAGCAAGGAACCTCGGCATTGGGATTGAAGGTGGCGATCGCCGCCTTGGGTGTTGGACTAGTCGGTTTTGGCGGCTATGCCGTCCACGAACATAGCGCTGCGGAGCAGGCTGAACAGCAGAGCAGCAAGGTGAATTCTTCGCTGCAAGCCACCAACGCGCAGGTGGCGCAGTTGACAGCGAAGTTGAACGACATGGAGAGCCAGCGTGCCGCTGAGGCAGCGAAGGCTGAAGAACAGGCTGAGGCGCGAGCAGCCGTCAAGGCTAAGGCAAAGAGCTCGGCGGTGCATGGCATGCGGCGCGACGATCCTCGCTGGAAGAAGATGCAGGACCAACTTGACGCGCAGGGAAACGCGATTTCTACGACCCAGCAGAACCTTGATAGCGCCAAGACCGAACTCAGCGGATCCATCGCAAAAACCCACGATGAACTCGTGGTTCTGCAGAAGAAGGGTGAGCGTAACTATTTCGAATTTGATTTGACCAAAGATAAAGGTTTCCAGCACGACGGGCCGATCGGTCTGCGGTTGCGGAAGGCGAATAGCAAGCATCAGTATGCCGACCTCGAGCTGTTAGTCGATGATCGTTCGCTAACACAGAAGCACGTCAACCTGCTGCAGCCATCGATCTTCTATGCAGCTGACAGCGAAGCGCCGGTGGAAATCGTGATCAACAACATTGGCAAAGACCACATCCACGGCTACGTGAGCGCGCCCAAGTACCGACGCTCCGAACTTGCGTCGGCTAATTCATCTCAACCGGCCGCGACCACGAATGCCGCAGCGAGCAGCGATGGAACGCCGCAACTCAAGACTCGAGGCAACAACTAAGTTTGCAGTACGGGCTCCGTTGTTTCTCCTGCCTGCGATGACGATCGCAGGCTTTTTCTTTGGTCGCATTTGCAGATTGCACTTGCCATGCAGAATAATCAGGAAGCCCTCATGCCGAAGAAAGCCGCTGTCCCGACATCATTTCCTGCCCGCGCCGAGCAGCTTGCCCGCCAACTAGCAGAATCGAACCTTGACTCCCTGCTGATCACGCATCTGCCGAACATCCGCTATCTTTGCGGATTCACCGGGAGCAACGGCCTGCTGCTCTCGATTCGAGGCCGACGCACGTTCTACACCGACGGCCGTTATACGGAGCAGGCCGCCCAGGAAGTGAAGGGCGCCCAGGTTGTGATTCCCAACGGTAGTCTGATCAAAGAGGCTGCGAAACGGATATCGAGCAGCCGGGTAACCAGAATTGGGTTCGAGGCTGACCGGATGTCTGCCTTGGCATTCGAATCTCTGAAGAATCTGCTGCCGAAGTCGGTGAAGCTCGTGCCAACCGAAAGCATGGTCGACCGCATCCGGATGGTTAAGGACAAGCAGGAGCTTGCACTGATCCGCGAGGCGGTGGTGCTCGGAGCCGACCTGTTGACACCGGCGATCGAGACGATCCGTCCGGGAGTTCGGGAATCGGAGGTTGCCGCGGAGATCGAGTATGCAGCGCGACGATGGGGAGCGGAGGCGATGTCCTTCGAAACGATTGTCGCTGCCGGGCGACGCTCCGCTCTACCCCATGGACGCGCCTCCAACGCACTCATTCCCAAGCGCGGATTCGTGATCCTCGACCTGGGTGTTATACTTCACGGTTATTGTTCGGACATGACCCGCACCGTGTGGGTGGGGTCTGGGTCGCGCCGTTCGAAAGACATCTACCGCGCCGTGCTCGAGGCGCAGGAGGCGGCGGTGGACGTAGTTGCGCCGGGTATAACGACCGGAGCGGTGGACTATGCTGCCAGGTCGGTGCTGAAGAAAGCTGGACTAGACCGCTATTTTATTCATTCGACCGGACATGGCGTGGGACTGGAGATCCACGAACAGCCGCGAATTGCTCGCGATCAAACCGAGGTCCTGAAGCCGGGCATGGTAATTACGATTGAGCCCGGCGTTTATCTGCCCGGAGAAGGCGGAGTGCGCATCGAAGACATGGTCGTTGTGACCGAGCGCGGACACCAGGTACTGACGCCGGCGACCAAGGAACTGCTGGAGCTGTAACGCAGCAAGAACGTACTTGCAAAACTTCGGACCTGAGAATGAACCAGAAAGAAATCAGAGAACTCATCGAATTTCTAATCGAGAAGGACGTTACCGAGTTTGAACTCGAGCGCGGCGATGTAAAGCTGCGGGTCAAGCGCGGGCACGAGACGCACATTGTCTCGGCCGCTCCAATCGCGCCGGCTCTGGCCGTCGCGGCTGCTGCTCCGCCGGTCGTTGCTCCCAAGACCGCGGCACAAACCCCGGCCCCGGTTGCCGCACCCGCTGCGCCTCCGGCGGACGAAGCTGATCTGCACTACGTGAAGTCACCGATTGTGGGAACGTACTATGAGTCTCCATCGCCGGGGTCGCCGCCCTTTATCAAAGTCGGCGATTCGGTGAAAGAGGGACAAGTGCTCTGCATCGTGGAAGCGATGAAGCTCATGAATGAAATTGAAGCGGACGCCAGCGGAGAGATCGTAAAGATCCTGGTCGCAAACGGCGCTCCTGTCGAATACGGAATGCCTCTGTTCGCCATTCGCAAATGACTCGGGCTGCGGAAAATAAGTCGTCCATGTTTCGAAAAATCCTGATTGCCAATCGAGGCGAAATTGCGCTGCGCGTGATATGCGCATGCAAGGAACTCGGCATCAAGACTGTCGCCATTTACAGTGAGGCCGACCGTAATTCCTTGCACGTACGTTTTGCCGATGAAGCAATCTGCATCGGGCCTCCTCGCCTCGCCGACAGCTACCTCAATATCCCCGCTGTCATCAGCGCTGCTGAAATCGCGAATGTCGATGCCATTCACCCCGGTTACGGCCTGTTGAGCGAAAACGCCAACTTCGCCGAAGTCTGTCTCTCGTCCGGCTTGACATTCATTGGTCCTAAGCCGGAGACCATCCGGCTAATGGGGGAAAAGGAAAAGGCGCGTGCCGCCATGAAGCAACATGGCGTGCCTATCCTGCCGGGCTCCGACGGAGTTATTGCCACGGAAGCTGAAGCCCTCGAATGGGCACGCAGCATCGGTTTCCCGGTGATCGTGAAAGCTTCGGCGGGTGGCGGTGGGCGTGGCATGCGCGTGATCCGCGGCGAGGAAGAACTTCCCGTGCACTTCGCGGCTGCGAGCTCAGAAGCTGCATCCGCTTTCGGCAACGGCGATCTCTACATGGAGAAGTTCATTGAGCGCCCGCGGCACATTGAGTTCCAGATCCTCGCGGACTCTTATGGCAACGTCATTTCCCTCGGCGAACGGGAATGTTCCATTCAGCGCCGGCACCAGAAGCTTCTCGAAGAAGCGCCGAGCACGCAGGTTACTCCCGAACTTCGCAAGGAGATCGGCGAAGTCCTGACCAAAACGCTGTCTACGATCGGTTACATCAATGCTGGAACGATCGAGTTCCTCATGGACGAGGATCGCAAGCTGCATTTCATCGAGATGAACACCCGCATCCAGGTCGAACATCCGGTGACCGAAATGACGACCGATGTCGATCTGGTGAAGTCGCAAATCATGATCGCCGCCGGTGCGAAGCTGAGCGATGTGCTGATGGGGCCGGTGGTGTTTCGCGGCCACGCCATCGAGTGTCGCATCAACGCGGAGCACCCTGAAAAGTTCACTCCGTCCGCAGGAAAGATCACAGCGTTCCACACCCCCGGTGGCACGGGCGTTCGCGTCGATACCCACCAGTACGCCGAGGGCATTATCCCGCCGTACTACGACTCGCTGATTGCGAAGCTCGTGGTGCGCGGCAAGGATCGTGACGAAGCCATCTCGCGTATGGCGCGCGCCCTTGAAATGTTTATTGTCGAGGGCATATTCACCACTATCCCGCTGCACCGGCGCATTATGGCCGACCCCGACTTCCGTTCCGGCAACTTCGACACGAAGTTCATGGAACGCTTCCTGGCTCAGACCCACAAGAAATAGGAATGGCAGAGCGCCTGGTGTTGCCGCGGTTGTACCCCATTGTGGACGCCGGATGTCTCGGTTCCGAACTGTCTCTCAATACCCTTACGGCGTTCGCTTCGGAGTTGGTGGCCGGAGGCGCGACTCTCCTCCAGTTCCGCAACAAACGATCCAGTGCCCGCGAGATTCTTTCGCAGACTCGCGAACTGAAGCGAGTTCTGCCTCCGGAAGTAACGTTGTTTCTGAACGATCGCGCAGACCTGTGCGTGGCTGCGGGCTGCGATGGGGTGCACGTTGGACAGGACGACCTCTCTCCGGAAGCTGCAAGAATCGTAGTCGGCGATCGCCGTTGGGTCGGATTCTCTACGCACAACGCGGAACAGTTGCAGACGGCAGATCAAGCGCCGGTGGACTACATCGCGATAGGACCGATCTTCGCCACCCGCAGCAAGGAAAACCCCGATCCCATCGTCGGACTGCACGGCCTGGGTAAAATCCGCAGACTGACGACAAAGCCTCTCGTCGCTATCGGCGGAATCACACGGCTGAACTGCCGGTCCGTGATCGACGCCGGCGCCGACGCTGTCGCAGTCATCGGCGACTTGGTGAATCATCCGCGTACGAGCGCCCGGGAGTTCCTTCAGATTTTGGGATGACAATCGCCCGTAATCAATAGATTCCATTCCCAGTTTTCCCTCTCATGATGTACAGTTTGCCCAACATTCTTTCAGCGCTCGGGGTGGTTGGCAGCCCGACGATGCAGGGAAAGCAGCCTGAGGGCAGCGAGGGACATTGAGCACGCAAGTACCGGTTCAGAGCGTTGAGGCGAAAGACGAAGGTTTTATCCAGGGGCTTGGGCTCACCAGCGCAACTACCTTGGTGATGGGCTCGATGATTGGTTCCGGCGTCTACATTGTGGCCGCCGACATCGCGCGTCTTGTGCAATCGCCCGCCCTCCTCATCGGCGCATGGCTGGTCACGGGATTCATGACGATCACCGCTGCTCTCGCCTACGGTGAACTCGCCGCCATGATGCCCAAGGCCGGTGGACAATATGTCTACCTTCGCGAAGCTCTCGGCCCACTTTGCGGATTCCTTTACGGGTGGACGCTCTTTCTCGTCATCCAGACTGGCACCATCGCCGCGGTCGGCGTGGCGTTCGGCAAATTCCTCGGCATCTTCATTCCTTCGATCTCTTCGACGAATTGGATTTGGCACATCGCGCACGTTCCGCCGATTCCCATCGGGCCCATGGTTCTCGGCAACATGGATGTCGGGCTGAATACCCAGAACCTCGCCGGCATCATCACCATCATTTTCTTGTCGATCCTGAATGTTTACGGCGTGAAACTGGGCGCGTTGGTGCAGAACGTATTCACGTTTGCCAAAACTGCCGCCCTGCTGGGACTTGTCTTCCTCGGAATCACCATCGGACGCAACGCGCAGGCACTCGCCGCTAACTTCCACGGCCACTTCTTCGCCAACGCCGGATGGACGTCGTTGCACGCCGTCCAAGTGGGAGTGGGTGGACCCACCGCCATGGTAATCACGGTGACGATTCTTGCTGTTGCCCAGGTCGGTTCGCTCTTCTCCGCCGACGCCTGGAACAACGTTACCTTCACCGCCGGAGAGGTGAAGAACCCGCAGCGCAATCTCCCGCTCTCGCTAGCAATAGGAACCGGGATCGTGATCGCACTCTACTGCGCAGCCAATTTTGTTTACCTACTTACGCTCCCTCTGGCTGGCGATCCGCACGGAACGACCGTGATCGCACGCGGGATTCAGTACGCCACGGAAGATCGCGTGGCCACTGCCGTCATGCAGCAGATCTTCGGAGCGGCTGGCGCCAGCATCATGGCCGTGCTGATCCTGATTTCCACGTTTGGCTGCAATAACGGCCTCATCCTCGCCGGCGCGCGCGTGTATTACGCGATGGCAAAGGATCGGTTGTTCTTCAAGAGCGCGGGCAAACTTCATCCCCAGCACAAGACACCTGCCGCTTCGCTACTGGTGCAGTGCATCTGGTGCTGCATTCTTTGTATCTCGGGAAGTTATAGCCAATTGCTGGATTACATTGTCTTTGCCGTCCTGATCTTTTACATCCTGACCATCCTTGCGCTCTTCGTCCTCCGCATGAAGAAGCCGGATGCGCCGCGTCCTTACCGCGCTATCGGATACCCACTGCTGCCGGGCATCTACATTTTGATGGCCCTGTTCATTGATATAGTCTTGTTGCTTTACAAGCCGCAGTACACGTGGCCCGGCTTGATCATCGTGCTGCTGGGCATACCGGTGTATTTTGTCTGGTCTCGACGCGCAGCAACGGCTTAGTCGGATTCATAGGAGATACTCTCGCGAATGGCAGATTTGCTCGCAACCAAACCTCTCGACGTGCTGCTCTCGGAAGCGCAGGAAACAGGCGAACATAGCTTGAAGCGCGCTCTCGGTCCCATCAATCTCATGATGCTCGGTGTAGGCGCGATTATCGGCGCCGGCATCTTCGTCCTGACCGGCTCTGCTGCGGCCCGCTTCGCCGGACCCGCCATCGTTTTTTCTTATGTCGTTGCCGGATGTGCTTGTATCTTCGCCGGGCTCTGCTACGCCGAGTTCGCTTCGCTCATCCCGATTGCCGGGTCCGCCTATACCTATGGCTATGCAACCTTGGGCGAGATCTTCGCCTGGATTATCGGTTGGGACCTTGTGCTGGAATACGCATTCGGCGCGGCTACGGTAGCGTCAGGTTGGAGCAGTACGCTAGTCGCCTTTCTTCAGGATTATGGGATTAGCCTGCCGCCGCGCATTTGCGATGTTCACGGCGCGATTTGGGTGCAATTCCAGGGACGATGGGCGCCGTTGGGAACCGTTGAACCATTGCTGAAGCCGCTCGGTATCGATTGGCACACGCTGCCGAACGTGACCTGCATCTTCAACCTTCTGGCCTTCATCGCGATCCTCGTCGTTACGACCATCCTTGTCATCGGCATCAAGGAGTCCGCCAACTTCAACACCGCCATTGTCTTCGTCAAACTATTCGCCGTACTCACTTTTATTGGGGTGGCCGGCGTCTTCGTCGTCAAGCACCCGGACATCGCTTCCACCAACTGGCATCCATTTTTCCCCTATGGTCACTGGATGGTGATTCGTGCGGCAGCGGTAGTCTTTTTTGCTTACATCGGTTTTGATGCAGTATCCACCGCTGCGCAGGAAGCCAAGAACCCGCAGCGCGATATGCCCATCGGCATTCTCGGCTCGCTCGTAATTTGTACGATCCTGTATATCCTCGTCTCCGGACTGCTTACCGGAGTGGTGCACTACGATCGCCTGAACATTGGCGCACCAGTTTCGCTCGCCATCCGCGAAACCGGCAAACAGTGGGGCAGCTACATCGTCAACGCCGGAGCGCTCGCAGGTCTCAGCACGGTGATGCTTGTGATGTTGCTTGGTCAATCCCGCGTCTTTTATTCCATGGCGCACGATGGGCTTCTGTGGAAGTGGGCAGGTGAAATTCATCCTCGTTTTCGTACGCCATGGAAGTCCACCATCATCGTCGGACTTTGTGTGGCCGTTTTCGGGGCTACAATTCCCATCGGCGTTCTCGGGGAACTAGTCAGCATCGGGACCCTGCTCGCCTTCGTCATCGTTTGCGCAGGAATCATGATTCTTCGCAAGCGCAGGCCCGAACTGCATCGTCCTTTCCGAACGCCATTCGTTCCCTTCGTTCCAATCATGGGCATTTTGTTCTCGCTGATCATGATGGGATTTCTTCCCATCGACACTTGGATCCGGCTCATTGTCTGGCTGATCATCGGCTTTGTCGTCTATTTCACCTACGGCCGCCACCATAGCAAGGTCCAGGCGATGAAGCGGAGCGGAACGGAAGCCTCTAGAGCCAATTGAGACAAATTCAGCTCTGCGAAAAGCCCTCCTGCGGGAGGGTTTTTTCGTTGCGTCGAAGTGGCACTCCAATATCGATGAAGGCGAATTTGTTTCCCTGTGAGCTTCGATCGGCGCACTACAATCCTCGTGCACCATGAAAGCGCTTCGCAATCTCAAGCTGATTGTTGCGGGGTTAGTAGTGATCGCCTTCGCTGGAACGGTGGGATTTCATTTCATCGAGGGATGGTCGTGGTTCGACGGCTTCTACATGACGCTCACCACCCTTACCACCATCGGTTATGGAGAGACCCATCCACTCTCGCACTCCGGTAGGGTATTCAACAGTTTCCTGATCTTCTTTGGCGTAGGCACGTTGTTTCTTGCGATCGGGTCGCTCACCCAAGCTTTGCTAGAATTCGAACTTCAGTCAGTGTTCGGGAGGAAGCGCATGGAACGCGAAATCTCACGGCTGACGGGGCACTACATTATTTGCGGTGCGGGCCGCGTAGGGCGCAGTGTGGCGCGTGAGTTCGCGCTCAAACCCGTTTCTTTCGTCATTGTCGAAACCAAGCCGGAGAAAATCGAACGCTACGCTTCGGAAGGATGGTTGACGGTGGAGGGTGACGCCACCCAGGAGCGCACCTTGGCCGAAGCTCAAATCCGGCAGGCAAAAGGACTCGTTGCTGCCACTACCGCCGATGCCACCAACATCTATATCGTGCTCACAGCGCGAGCCATGAATCCAGAATTGAAGATCATTGCCCGAGCCAGCGAAGAAGCGGCCGAGAAACACTTGCGTACCGCCGGTGCGGACCATGTCATCTCGCCATACCTGTTTGCGGGTTCTCGGATCGCACAGACATTGTTGCGTCCCGGCGTTATGAATTTCTTCGACGCCGCGCATGGCCATCTCGGGCTCGATCTTGAGATGGACGAAATCCCAGTCGCCAGCGGCTCGCGGATTGCCGAGAAGACGATTGCCGCCTTCGGTATCCGCCAGGAAACCGGAGTGATCGTACTGGCCATCCATCGCCGCGATGGGATGCGGTTCAATCCGACACCCGAAGATGTGATCCACGCCGGCGATTCCCTTATCGCCATGGGCGATCCGGCCAAACTACGACTCTTGGAGCAGGCTGCCCACGCATGAAGATCGTCACCGCCGCCGAGATGCGCGAGATCGACCGCGTTACCACCAGCAAGCACGGTGTTCCCTCGCTTACCCTGATGGAAAATGCAGGAAAGGCAATCGCAGATTTCACTCTCGAACGGTGTCCCGCGGCCTCGCGCATCGCGGTTATCTGCGGCAAAGGGAACAACGGAGGCGATGGGTTCGTGGCAGCGCGCCACTTGCACCTCGCAGGAAAGGTTGTCGAGGTTCTTCTCCTCGCGGGCGCCACGGACTTGAAAGGCGATGCCGCGGAGATGTTTGCGCGTCTTCCGGTGCGCGCTGTCGAAGCCCACTCCGAGGAAGAAGTGCGTTTCGAATTCGAGAAAAGTTTTTCCAATGCCGACGTGATCATCGACGCGATCCTCGGCACTGGTTTCAAGCCTCCCGT
>JASLEQ010000200.1 GCA_030151135.1 Candidatus Sulfotelmatobacter sp.
TAGAAGATCGCATGCACAGAAAGCGAGTGCCTGGTCGGGGGCCAGAAAACAAGCGGCAGGATGCAGAGAAACAGGAGCGCGACCAGGATGTGCGCATACGTGAGTGTCGCGTGCATGCGGAACCACGCGTCGAGTTGGGCAAGTTCCGGCGAAGCCGAACTGTTGCAACTGTCCGTCCGCAGGGCAACAAACCGTCGCACAACAACCGCGGCGCCGATGACGAGGCTCGCCCAGAAACCGATACGCAGTCCCGCAGGCGTTTTGCCGGGCGAAAGAGAAGAACCGCTTGTTTCGCTCGAAAGCCCCATCTCACCGCCTCTACAGAATGGTTTTACAGTATGTAAAATTAAATTGCAAGTCTGCGTAAGATGAAAAGTGATGACTGGCGGCAACCCAAAAAGCGAAAAACGAGGCTACGATCTCCGCAAGCGGCTTCAGAACATGGACGAGACGCGGACGGCGGTGCTGCAGGCGGCCAAGGAGCAACTGGAAGCGAAGGGATACCGGCAAATGACCATGGCCTCGCTTGCCTCCGGAAGCGGCGTCACCCGTCAGACAATCCATAATCTCTTTGGTTCAAAGCGGGGCGTGCTGGAGGCATTGTTTGATGCGATCGCCCTTGAGGGCGGTATGGAACGCATGCGCGACGTGATGCACCAAAGCGATCCGCAAGCGATGTTGCAGGCTTTCGTTCACATCTTTTGTGACTTCTGGGAGAAACATCGCGTGCTCCTCCGGAGGATCCATGGAATCGCTGCGTTCGATCCGGATTTGGGTGTGATTCTCGATGCGCGAAACGGCCGCCGCCACGGCGGTGCCCAGCGAATCGTCAACAGGCTCGTGAAAGGGCAATTGTCGAATGAATTTGCGGCTACTTTGACGGCTTTGACGTCCTTCGAGTTCTACGATTCCTTGGCTCAGTACGAGCCTGCGCCCTCAAACATCGAACGCATCATCCTCGAACTTGTATACGCGCGGCTCCAAACGCCAGAGAATTGAGCTCTGATAAACGCACATCGTCAGTTGGCGTCAAATCACCGAACCCCTTTTCCAGCCGCCGCAGCCACGGAAACGTGAGTTGGCCTGGAGTTTTTAGCCATCGATTCCGATCCCATCCTTGATAGCCTGACACAAATGATTGTCATCCATTCCCTACGATTGCAGCTCAGCCAGTTCCAGATGATGGATGCTCAGGAGGTCTTTAGGTGCATCACGCCCAGCATCACCAGATTCATGCCATGGGAGCCGCCATCGTGGAGGGACTACGTGAAGCGATGCGAGAAGAGAATCCAGGCTCCAGAACCGAACAATTTCCATTTCGTCATTCGGCGGCTCGACAGCAGAGAATGCCTCGGCATGGCTTCGCTGGAAGATGCGGATTCCATTTCGCCCGAGCTTGGCCTTTGGCTGAAAGAAAGCGCTCACGGACAGGGTTTTGGCAGGGAGGTCGTGTCCTCACTTGTTGAGTGGGGACACGCGTCGCCGGGCAAGAGAAGTTTCCATTATCCTGTGGCGATACAAAATATTGCTAGCCGGCGTATCGCTGAGAACCTTCACGGCGAGATCATCGGAGACCGCACGAATCCAAAGTATGACTCCGTGGTTTACAGGATCCCTTTCTGTGAATCCCCAATTTCTTCATAGATCCATCGCTCATTATTTCAGCGATTCTCCGCAGCCACCTTCATGACTGACCTCAGTTGGCGCAGAATCGCCAACTGAGCACGCTGGCGCGGGTCTCCTGCGAGAAGCAGGTTTGTCTTGAGCAACGACCAAGGTACGAAGGGCCGAGTTTCAGCCACGGGTGTGCTCATGGCGCAGCGCATCGTTCAGCCAGATCGCGTTGGCAGTGGCGTGGCCCAACACGGTGTTATCAAAAATTACCCATGCCTCATTGTCCCCAGACCGGCTCTCGACCAGCTGAAGCCGTTTAGCTAGGCCCTGCAGCCACCGGTGGTCATACTCCGTATAGTAAGTGCGTGGGGATCCATGAAGGCGCCAATAAGACAAGCCGCGCCAGCCTCCTGGCTGCGTGGCCAGTTCCGAGCCCTGGGGTGGGTCGGCGGCGACACGGGCGACTCGAAAGTCTCGAAGCAGAATGTCGACCGGAGCAGAGAACCAGCTCGCATGGCGGGGCTCCAGGACGACGCCACCCTGATGCAATTCACGCAACGTAGTCAAGAATTCCTGTACGATGCCTTCGACGAACGTGAGCTTCGGCGGCAGCTGGATGAGTACAGGTCCGAGTTTTTCACCGAGCGCGCGCACCGCGTCGAAGAACTCCAGCAAAGCGCCACCGGTGTTCACCAGCTTGGCTGTATGGGTGATTGCCTTGGGCGCCTTGACAGCGAAGCGGAAGTGGTCCGGCGTCACCGCGGCCCAGCGTTCCCAGGTAGCCCGCCGATGCGGCCGATGAAAGCTGGAGTTGATCTCCACACACCGCAGTCGCGTTGCATACAGTTCAAGGTGCGAAAGTTTCGGGCCTTCGGCCGGCGCGGAGAAGAGAGTCAGGTGCTGCTTCGGCACTGTCCAGCCTGCAGTGCCAACACGGAATTCCATATATGCTAGCGTACGCCTACTTGTTCCCTCTCTGTAGACTGCTCCGACTTCCCGATAGGCACGGGCAAAAGGCTCCTACCAGGGTGTTTCTGAATGGTGCATCGCCGCCAATCCACTCGCGGGAGGCTTCAACCAGTGGTAAGACCTTGAAATTGGCAATCGAGCCCGAAATGGCGACGATCATCGAACGGTTTTTGCATCTTTCTAAGGTTCACCCGTGGGTGAGTCCTTTTTTACGATTGTGTCTACCGGGAATACAGCATCTTATTCGGTCAGGAGGCAACAATGTCGAAACTCACAACTGCAGAGAAAAAGGGTGAACCGAAGAGCGATTTTGGACTTCCGAAGCAACGCAAATACCCCATGCCGGACGCGGCTCATGCCCGCAACGCAAAGGCTCGGGCGTCGCAAGCGGAGAATGCGGGCAAGCTGAGTGCGGCTGACAAGAGAAAGGTCGACAGCAAGGCGGATAAAGTCCTGAAAGAGAAGTGAAAGAACTCAGAACAGACGCTCCGCGTTCAATGAGTACATTGGTCTGTGGGTGTTGAAAAAGGCTCGCCGATTCACCGGGCGTAGTGCGCTTCCGAACGTGTGATATTCGGATCGGCACCTAAACGGTGACCGTCGCCGGTCCTGTGCTCGGCGTGCTCAAGAACCGGACCAGGCGTTTGATGTTTTGCGCTGTGGCGGCCATGAAGAACTGCTCCTGAACGAACTTCAACCTGCGTAAGCGGAGACGGTGTAGGCCGATGCGGCCCTTCAGCTCTGCAAACAGCGCTTCGACTTTCTTCCTCTGCCGTTGTGCCTGCGCGAACTCCGGAGTATTCCAGAGGTCTCGCGCCCACTGCCGCGCCGCTTCGTTCATATGGATGGCGAGGAAGCGATATGCCCCTCTGGTGCACTGGGACTTGAGGGGGCATGGTCCGCACTTAGGGCGAGTTCCGATGTAAGCGAACGCGCGGTTGCTGTCATTCCGACCGCCATAGTTCAGTTGTTGGCCTGCAGGACAGAGGTAGCTATTGCTTTCAGGCTGGTAGGTGAAGCGCTCCGGGCCGAACAGCGAACTCCTTGTGCGAGCCACAGCATCCCGCGTGGGCATGTATGGCGTGATCTGCCGGTCCATCAACCACTGCAACAACTCGCCATTGCCATAGCTTGCATCGGCGGCGATGGACTGAGGACTCTTACCTTGCCACTGCGTGAACCGATCGATCATCTTCTCAGCAGCTCTGGATTCCTCGCTCAGGCGAGCACCCGTTGCTTGCACGCCGACGATGATGCAGCTGTGATTGTCGACGAGGTAGTTGTTGTAGTAGCCCATCCGCGCTGGCGTGCCGCCCTTGGTTGCATACGTCGAGTCCGGATCAGTGGTCGACACCTGATCCTGGCTGTGGGTCGGCTCCTCCACCGGATTTTGTGCTTCCAGTTCAGTGAGCCACTCGCGAACCGTTCGATTCACTTGCGCGGCTTCCGCCAGTTGCTCTCTCGGGATGCGGCTCTCTTTCGAGGCATTCGCCTCAACGAACGTTCCATCTACAGATAGCTTGTCTCCGCGTACCAGACCTACTTCCAAACACTGGGCCACGATGCGCTCGAACATCTGCCCGAACAACTTCGATTCATGGAAACGCCCATGGCGATTCTTCGAAAACGTGGAGTGATGAGGTATCTCCTGATCGAAGCCCAGCCCTGTGAACCAGCGCCACGCCAGATGCATGCGCAACTCT
>JASLEQ010000263.1 GCA_030151135.1 Candidatus Sulfotelmatobacter sp.
CCCAGCGAGGCGACGATGAAATGGCCGGCGGGGTTAGAGACTCCCATTTGATGCAAAGCTTCCATCGCAACGGCCACCACGCGCAGGGCCTCGCGCGGATGGCGAAACTCCCAGCGAGTGATGGCGATCATCCCATTGGGCTTCAGGTGTTCGAAGTATTCGCGGAAGGCCTCGACGGTGTAGAGATTGTTCTCGCTTAGTGCGAATGCGCCGGCTGCGGTGGACGCCCAGGTGTCGACCAAGGTCATCTGTACGACGTCAAAGCGTTCGGAGGTTGCCCGCAAATAGGAGCGACCATCGGTGACGTGGATGTGGACGTCGGGACGGTCGTAGAGGTGCTGGGCATAATCGGCGTACCGGCCACGCATGATGGTGGTGGCAATGATGGGGTTGATTTCGATTCCAGTAACGCTGGGGCTCCCATTCGCGACGGCACGGAGCACGTCCACACCGCCGCCTGGGCCGATGATTGCGAATTCGCCGTGCGGCCGCAGCACATTCGCCAACGCGGGAGGAGCCGACATCAGGTCCCGCTCCCACTCCGTCTGGTGCCAGAGCGAGACATCGGCGTTCATGATGTACGTAGAAGCGTCGGCATCGATCACGATTGCTTTCGCCTGTCCCTGGCGATCGACTTCGACGCGCGAGAGGGCATTCCAGCGCGCGAATTCCACCCAGGCTGGATCCCGGAACATGCCTTTCGCATAGACCACATCGATGAGGCGTCCCGAATAATTTGCGGCTGTGAGAATGACCAGGGCCAAACCGAGGAACGCCGCATTCCGGCGCGCGCTGAAGGATTCAGCCCATACCATGGCAGCGGCGGCCAGGGCGATCCCAGCGAACAGGATCGCATTGGGTCCGCCCAACCAATTCAGGAGCGGCACGACAGCGAGGCACGCGAGCGCGCCGCCACAGAGATCGGCGCCATAGAGACGGGGAATGCGGTTCGACTCCCGCGCGAACACGACGGAAAACAACAGTCCCGTCAAGAAAAATGGTATTGCTGCGGTGAGGTAAAGCGCGGTGAGGCGAAGGAAATTCTTACTCGAAACATCGAGCGAGACGGGCACGTGCAGGACGATCTCGAGCACCGCGACGATGATCACCGAGTTGGCCATGCATAAACGGGCGGCGAAAGGGCGTGTCGGATAGGCAGAGAGCTTGGCTTTGAGCAGATAGGCGAAGACTCCGCCCGCACCAAGACCCAGCAATGCAATGGATATTGCGAGAAATGCGAAATGGTAGAAGAGAACGACTGAAAACAAACGGGTCAGTGCAAGTTCAAGCAGCAGCGCGGCGAAACTGGTTAAACCGATACCGGCGACCAGGGTTTTCTCAGAAATCCCGGTTTTTTGCGTGGCAAGGGTGCTGCTCGGGGAGGTGTCGGGCATGATTTCGATGAAGGCGACAGTCTAACAGAAGGTCCCGGAGCGGACAGTTTTTGCCGGGTGGTATTCCCTTTAGCTTTCGAGGATGACTTGTGCGATGGCCTGATCCGCCGTATGGGAAATGGATAAAGCGGAATTTTTAGCGCCGAGTTTAACGGCAAACTCCCGCGCCTTTCCGTGGAACTGGATGGTTGGGCGACCGCCGGGCAAGCGTACCACCTCGCAGTCGCGCCAGCGGACGCCATAGTTCCATCCGGTGCCCAAAGCCTTCATGGCGGCTTCTTTGGCGGCGAAACGGGCTGCGTAGCGCTCAACGCGGTTTGCCTTCGAGTCGCAATAGCGCATTTCGCCTTCCGTGAAAATGCGCTCCAGGAACCGCGCTCCAAAACGCTCGATGGATTGTCCGATGCGATTGACTTCGGCGATATCAATTCCGATGCCCACAATCATGGTTTGCATCTTACAGCAAGCGATCACCGCGGTAGATGAGGCGTCCATCAATCATGCGAGCTTCTGCGGTGAGTTTATGCGGTCTGACGGGGCCAGTCGCGTCAATGTGCAACACTTCGTGCCCGTGGGCGACGAGCCAGTCCGAGACCAACATTCGATGGCAGCGGAAGTACACTCTCTCGGCGCACATGTACGCGGTGCGGCCGGCGTCGGTCATGCGAATGAGCTCGGTCATCGCATCTTCAAATTCCGGTGTAAGCATGTGATCGGCATAGTTGCGGAAACTATCATTGCGAAGCGCAATGTTGGGCGAAGGGTCGAGGATTTTCTTCCGGTAACCGCCCAATGACTTCATCCACACATAGGCGATAGCCGCGGCGGAAAGCGTTTGCTCCAGCAAATCGCGGTTGAACTGCGGCAAACGCCGAGACATGGGAAAGGCGCGGATGTCCACCAGGGTTTTGATCTCGTGCGCATGGAGCGCCGCGATCAAGTCCTCGATGGCACGAGTGGAATGTCCGATTGTGTAAAGGGTGGCCAACGGTATTTCGATGCGGACACGAGGCTATGCGATGCGTTCGAGGGCGGCGGCAATCTCGCGATCCTGGCCGGGGAATACGGTTCGCAGATCAAGCAGGACCTGTCCTTGCTCAACGCGGGAAACAATCGGAGGCTCAGAGGACCGCAGCCGCGCAGATAATTCATCCGCGCTCAGGGAGGGGCTCGTGATCGCAATCAGACGTGTCGGAAGGACCGAGGATGGCGCCGCTCCGCCGCCAACCACGGACTCGCCGTCGATTACATTGAAGCTAAGAGCGCTGCATAAGGGGCGTACGGCATCAACGAGAGCCTGCGAGCGCGCGCCAATTTCCGCCTTGGTCAGGCTCATCATTGCCAATGTAGGAACTGCCGCGTAGTCACGCTTCACGTAGGCTAAAAGGGTTGCTTCGAGGACCGCATAGGTCAGCTTATCGACTCGCAACGCGCGGAACAGAGAATTGGCACGCATGCGGCCAACCAGCTCCGGGCGCCCGCTGATGAGACCTGCTTGAGGACCGCCCAGCAGCTTATCCCCACTATAGGTAACGATGTCTACGCCGGATTTCAGGCTATCGAGAACGGTATTTTCCTGGGCAAGACCGAAATGATTCAGGTCCACGAGAGCGCCACTCCCCAAGTCTTCCATCAGAGGAATGTTGCGCTTTCTGGCTAGAGCGACGAGCTCGACCGTCGACGGTTGTTCGGTGAATCCGCTGATTTCGAAATTCGAGCGATGGACGCGCAGCAACAGGCGAGTGCGTTCATTGATTGCCTTTTCGTAGTCGGCAACGCGAGTGCGGTTCGTGGTTCCAACTTCGCACAGTTTTGCCCCGGACTTAGCCATGACATCGGGGATGCGAAATGAGCCGCCGATCTCGACTAACTCTCCGCGTGAAACGATAACCTCGCCTCCATCGGCCAAAGTATTGAGGGCGAGGAGGACGGCGGCAGCATTGTTATTTACTACGATCGTGGAGATGTCAGAATTCTCTGCGGCGAGGAGTTTGCGGAAGAGGCGATCGACATGGACATCGCGCTTACCACGCTCTCCGGACGACACATTGAACTCCAAATTCGAATAGCGCCCGGCGGTTTCGTTGAGATGGGCAACGGCGCCCTCAAGGATCGGAGCGCGTCCAAGATTGGTGTGAAGAATGACCCCGGTCGCGTTGATAACGGGGCGAAGGGAAAAACCGATCGCGTGGCGCACTTGCTTCTCGATGGCGGCCGGCATGCCGTCCAAGGCTAAGCGGAGGCCGGAAGGGTTGATTACGCCAGACGAAATCTGCTGCCGCAATTCTGACAGGACTGCGCGGGCGGCGTCGGCGACTGCGACGTTGCCATGCATTTCGACGAGGGTTTTCAAGACGAGGCTTCGCATCAGCTCGTCGACCGAGGGCAGTTCGCGAAAGAGTTCTAATTTGGATTGAGTTGCCATTCGAAGACGCGAATCCAAGAGCCCCCTCCCTGACTTTAGAGCGTGTGCAGGTACGCGAGCAGGTCCTGGATTTCCTGGTCACTCAATTTCTGACCGTATCCGGGCATTTCATTTCGGCCCATGCGAATGATGTTGCTGACGCGCTCATCGTTTGCGGGCAGCCCGCTCAGCGACAAATATTTATGGTCGAAGACTCCCTTGAGTCCCGGTCCCTTTTTCCCCCGAGTCGAGTAAGGCTCGTGACAGCGGTCGCATTCGGCATCGTAGATTTTCCGTCCCGCTGCCTGTTGGGCGTTCAACCCAAGTTCCTGATCCGACTTTCGACGCTCTACATCACAACCGCCGCAGGCAAGCAGAAGCAGGAGAGCGGATACCGGCAGGACCAGGAAGCTGACGAAGTGTCTATGCACGAACTCGATTGCTCCGAACGTAGATGGGCGAGACGCAGCCTAGCAAGCCACTTTACAATCATAGTGCAAGAAAGCTCCGAGGGGCGCTAGAGGCGAATGTACAAACAGTCTTCCCTTTCGACGGCGAAACGGACGCCACGGTGGTACGGTGTGCCAGTCCGTATTGTTCTGATCACGGCCATTGGGACGCTGCTCGTATTTGCGGTCAGCCTTTTGCTGGCCATCATAGGCACAGTGCTAGCGTCGGCGCTGCGTGGGATCCATCCCGACATGCGCATTGCATACCGGATGTTTGCGCTGCCCATGGCGGTGGCAGCCGCGACGATCGTTTTTGTCGTTTCCTCCGTGATGGAGGTCAGGCACTATCTGCAGCAAAGGGATGTCCGCATAGACTAAGCTTCGGCCCAGTTCCTGCGTTCAATGATCGTAGGGGGTTCGTAAGTCTTTCCCTCTGCCAGGCGCCTTTCTTCGCGGTGCGTCGTCCACAACAGGACGGGGCCGAGGAACGCGGGCATTATGCGCGAGATGACGCCGGACTCGCGTTTGAATTCTTCGCGCAAGTCATGAATCTGCTCGCTGACATTGGCATCGACTTTGCGGAACTGACGCTCCATTGCCCACAAGGCGGAACTGTAGATGCCACTGAGGCGCTGCATCTCGAGCGTAAAGCGCTCACGTACCCGCTCATCGGGCCAGTCTTTATAGCGCTTCCAACCAGTCAGCAAGGTTCGGGCAATCCGATAAAGGCTTGGCCCGTTCACTTCAAAGTCGCGCCAGAACGCCCAATCCAAGAATCGTTTTGAGTCGTCCCGCGAGATGGCGGCGTGCTTGAAGTTGAATTTAAATTGGCCGTGGACGTCAGCGTAGTCGACATCTTTCAACATGCGGCCCTCTTCAGACATCTGCTGATAAAGGGGTGTACCCGGAACCGGCGTGTACAGCATGAACTGGTGGAAGTCGGTGTCGTGCGAAACGGCGTGCTCGATTTCGGAGACGATGTTATCTGGAGTGTGGTGCTCGAGGCCGATGATGGTCGAGCCTTGCACGCGGATACCGTGCTCGCGTAATTCTCGTGTCAGTTGTCGAGTATCGGTGCCGTTCAGCTTGCTGTAGCCGGCTCGCGGCGATTCAAGTCCCATCCACAGCCATGACACGCCAAGTTCGACGAGTTCCGGCATGGTGTACTTACGAATTGCGTTGGCGGAGGCGAAGACCGACATGGTCCAGACTTTGTGAGCGGCCTTCATGCGCTCAAGCAGGCGCATGGCGCGTTCGCGGTGCAGGAGGAAATTCTCGTCCATGATGAAAAACGAATGCACTTTCAATTCGTTTTCCATCTGCTGCATGACTTCGAAGAGATCATCGCCACTCTCGAAGAAGTTCACGAATTTTCCCTTGCCGCCGAAGAAGGCGGAGGTAGTGCAGAAGTTGCAGCCCATGGGGCAGCCGACGGAAGGGATGATAGTGGCAGCAGTGGCGCCTTTTCGCTCGGGTAGTCGGATTCCCATGATGCGCGTGCGCATTCCAGAAACGATGGGAGGATGCTGGATGGGTGCATTCTCATCTTCGCCCAGATAACGCCGCATCCACGAAACGCCTTCGCCGCGAACGATGTGGTCGGCATCAATCATCTTTTCGACGCCCGGAATCGCGGCGACATGTCCTCCGACGACGATTGTTGAATGCGGGGAGAGCTTTCGAATCATGCGGCACATCTCGCGGACTTTGCCGACATTCACGATGATGGACGAGATGCCAACGATGTCGTAATGATGGGCGGTGAGTTCGCGCGCGAATTCATCTCGCGTAGGAAAATCTAAAACTGCGCAGGGCGCAGAGATGTTGGCCTGGATCATCATGATGCCCCAGGACCGATGAAACATGCGGAGCGAGAAGCTGCCCTGGGCGCGGGTAACCTGGTTGTGATAGAGCTCCATTGGATTGATGGAGCGGCTGCCAAACTCGTCGTCTTGCGCGTAAGGCCCAAAGACCGAGCTCAGCAGAATCCTGGCGTGCGTTCCTCTGGAATGAGGTTCAACAGCGGTGGTCGAGTTGGAGGAGGAAACAGAGAGAGCCACTTGTTTTTTTCATCCTGTCTCCCCACATGCCGTTACATTCATCGTATTCGTCATTGGGCCAGCGCGAGCATGGCGACGTCAGATAAAACAAAAAGATTACAAATTCAGACAGTTTTCTGAATAGGGATAAACGCGCGAGTTTGCCGTTACTTGAACGTAACGCGCTCTCTACCCTAGAATCGCTGCGCGATGACATCAGAGCCGTTAGAGATCGACCGCCTAGACCATGGAGTTCTCAGTTTCCGTGGTCCACTTACCATGGAGAATGTGACGCTGTTCATGAATGCCGTACGGCGCGAAACTGCGCACACAATGATTCTGGATCTTTCCGGAGTTCCTTATCTGGATTCGTCGGGATTAGGTTCGCTGGTGAGCGCTAGCACATCCTGCACGAAGTCGGGTCGGCGAATGGCCCTGACCGGTGTGAACAAGCGCGTCCTGAAAGTTTTTGAGATTACGAAGGTAGAGCAGATATTTCTGATGTTTCCGACGCTGTCCGATGCGATTGAGGCCTTCACCAACGCAGGTTCAGCCTAAACAACCGGTTGCGCGAACAATCGAGTTCTCGCTCTCAGGCGGCCCGGCCGGGGTTCGATTTCCTGGCATTGCCGGCATTGGCTGCATCGAGGCGAATACGAGTGACGCGCGCGGTTTCTTCTAGAAGCGCAGCGCTGAATTTATCGGCGTCGCCCGCCATCACCGACCCCGCCGCAAGGGCGAAGCGTAGAGCATCCGCCTGATTTTCAAAATAGAGGACCACCTGTCCCGACATAAGTACTTCCCCCTGGGCTGCCAGCCAGCGAGCAAGGGCTGGGAAAATGATTGAGACGCTTCCAACAAAGAGCACTTCTCTGCTGAACTCGATTTTGAAAGCCCGCTGTGCCGTGTCAAAGTGATTTGCTTGATTCCTGATTACTCAGTAGGTCACAAACCGGGAGGCGGCGGTAAGCATCGCCCGCGAACTCGGCTGGTTTGACAGCTCCCCTTCGGATATCATGCGATCCATCCCATGCGCGCCGCATTGCTCACTGTAATCGTCGGAATTGTTTTGGCTTTGCCTGTTTCCGGCAAAGACAAAGGCGTTATTGGGTCGTGGGAGGGGGATTCCAAGTGCACGGTCCCATCGTCGCCGTGCCAGGATGAACATGTGCTGTTTCAGATTGCCGAGGATCGGAAGGATCCATTCCTGCTGAATCTCGACGCTTACAGGATCGTCGACGGTGTGCCCGACTTCTTCGTGACCTTGACCTGCCAATACGAGTCGAAAGCGGGCGCCCTCAGCTGTACCTCGAGCAACAAGGACAAAGACGACTGGGAATTTCACATCATGGGCGATACGATGGCGGGCCGCATGCTTATGGATAAGGCGCTCTACCGCCGCATCACTCTGCGAAAGAGTCCGAAGTAATCATGCCGGTGCTTATCTCCATGATTCGAGGCATCAATGTAGGTGCGCACAATCGGATCAAGATGGATGAATTGCGAGCGCTTTATGAATCGTTAGGGTTCGAGGAGCCGAAGACGTACGTTCAAAGCGGAAATGTCATCTTCCGCACGAAAGACACGAACCTGGCGCGGATTGCGAAGAAACTCCAAGATGGGATTGACAAGAAATTCAAATGCCGCCTGGAAG
>JASLEQ010000270.1 GCA_030151135.1 Candidatus Sulfotelmatobacter sp.
TTTTCGAATAGTTGCAGATTGATACTGTCTCCCATGGTTTTATATCCGTCATCGGCCGGGTGGAGGTGATCGCCTGAATCGCACTTCGGATCGAAGTGGGTCGGATTTTGGGCGTCGCGCGTGACCTTGTCAAAGTCGATCACTCCATCAAAGGTCCCGCTCTCGCGAATCCAGCGGTTTACATCTTCGCGCACCTGCTCGCCCTTTTCGGAGAAATAGCCTGCGCCGCCATAGGGTGTAAGCGTCGCACCATAGACTCTGATGCCGTGCTCATGCGCGCTATCGGCAATCTGTTGCAGCGCCAGTTCCAGTTGTGGCGCGGTGATCTCGTCGTCGGGAGCCTGCAACTTTGCCAGCCGGCCGATATCATTGATTCCTTCCAGAATGATGAGATAGCGAACGCCATCCTGGGAAAGGACGTCGCGGTCTAAGCGGGCCAGTGCGTTTGGCCCGTAACCATCATTGAGTACCCGGTTGCCGCCAATTCCCTCATTCAATATGGAGACATTGGCCAGGTGCTTATCCTGCTGCAGACGCGCTGCGAGAACATCTGGCCAGCGGTGGTTGGAATTGCGAGAGGAGAGCGCGCCGTCTGTGATCGAATCGCCCAGTGTGACAATGGCCCGGGAGTCGGTCGCCGCGGGTACCTCGATTCCATCAAGGAAATACCACGAGGACAAAGTCGTGGCGTCGGCCATTGACGATGCTCCGGCGACATCGCCGTTGACAACATAGTTATCCTGGTCAGCGAAGTCGTGGAATGTTTCGGCACGCATGAACTGCGGAGGCAAATAAAAACTGACTGCGATGTCGGCCAGTGGGTGCACGGCCATCGAGACAGGATCAGAAAAAGCGACCGCGCCGGGAGGCACTTTAACCGTGCTCGAACCACCAAAAGTGAGCGCGTGATCGGTTCCCGCCTGAATCCCCGATCCTCCGCTGCTCAATGCCACATGGGCATCTCCGATGGCGAGCGGCTCGCTCCCGAACTCATTGGTAAACCGGATCCGTAATTGGTCTCCTCCGACGGAGGCATGAACGATCTCCCGGAGCGTGACACCGCTAAAGGGATGGACGCGGAATCCGCCGTCCGCCGGCATGGGAGATGTAGCCCACGTTCCAATCCAATGTGAATTCTTGGGCGTTTGTGTCCGGGCCAAAGGCGCTGCCATGATGATCGCCAGGCACATAACAAGAGCACACTTGTGTTGAGACATAGAGGGCGGTTCCGGTCCTTCCTGTGGTTGTATGGGATGCAGTGCTGCGCATCATGGCGACGAGAGTGGCCGGGAGAAGTTCATCGAAGCATCTATCTCAATCCGCTCATCGACAAAAACATCATAAACCTCGGCCACCGGACCGGCGGCCGGGTTGAAGCAGGACGCAGCACGTGCGGTTTATGACCGACGCACAGGCCGATGTTTCTTCCAAGAATCAAGCATTGGAATCAATTCATGAAAGCCGAGGCTGCGCCGATAAAGAACTTGGCAGCGCCATTAAGGGTCACCACGATGGGATCAGACAGCAATGTGGATAGACCCGGAGATCGACGGGCCCTCCACATCACACGTTTAGGTGATTTGATGTATGTCAAAGAGTGGCTACAATTTAGAAAAATAAATGCGTGTCAATTTGGTTGAGTCTCTCGGGCTAAACCACGCGGGCGGGCGTGTCTCTGCCGGAAGGGAAGCGCAATCTCCGATTGCGTCGCGGAAACCAGATGTTCAGAGTTGCAATCAGTCGAGCGTTTCTGCTGCTGGCGGGAGTGGGAGGGCTTCTATCGTATTCCGTCGCCGCCCAGGATGCCTCGGTTCCTGACCTGACCAGCTTGAGCATCGAGGATCTGTCGCAGGTGCGCCTTTCGACCGCATCCCGCCATCTCGAAGATCCGCGAAAGGCGCCTGCGGCCGTAACCGTGATCAACAGCCAGGAGATCGTTCGATACGGGTGGAGGACGCTTGCCGATGTGTTGCGCAGCGTAACGGGGTTCTACACGGCCTACGACCGTACCTACAGCTACGTGGGGGTGCGGGGTTTTCTGCAGAGTGGGGACTACAATGCGCGCATTCTGCTACTGATCGACGGGCATCGTGTCAATGAAAACATCTTCGACAGTGCGCTGGTCGGAACCGAGTTTCCTTTAGATCTAAACCTGATCGATCGGATCGAAGTGGTGCGTGGGCCTGGATCGTCTTTGTTCGGTACCGATGCTGAACTGGCTGTGGTAAACGTCTTCACGCGGCAGCCGTCGAATCAGGCCACTGCCGAAATCACATCGGGAGCGGACACGTTCTCCGGCCGCACCGGCGAGATGCGCATGTCATTCAGGAGCGGACAGCTTGCCGCGATGCTCTCGGCCAGCCTGTATCGTTCCAATGGCGCCCACCAGTTGTTCTTCCCAGAGTTCGCTTCTCCCGAAAACCATGGCGGCATTGCCACCAATCTGGATGGAGACCGCTACGACCATGCGTTTGGCATGATCCGGCGCGGCCAGTTTCGCTTGGAAGGAGTGTTTGGGACGAGGGACAAAATCGTTCCCAACG
>JASLEQ010000325.1 GCA_030151135.1 Candidatus Sulfotelmatobacter sp.
GCGGTCGCAGGCATCTCCGCATGCTTGACGCTATCCATTATCAAGGCCATCACCAGCGTTGGCATGAGCAGGAGTTGAAGCTTCATAACCTGCGGCGTGTGACTGTCCTTTACCACTTTGGCGGGACTTTTGCGCACCGCCAGCATGCGCCAGAAGGCAAACTTGTATTTCTTGTTCAGATATTTCGAGAGAGTATCGGGGTGAGAGTGATATACGATCGCCTCGGCAACGAACTTCATCTTCCAGCCTCGCGCCGACATGCGGTACGACAAGTCCGCATCCTCGGCACAGGCCACGGGAAATGAAGTGTCGTACCCTCCCATCTCAAAAAAAATTGCGCGCCGGTATGCTGCAGAGTAGGTATCAATGAAATCGATGAGCGGCCGCCTGCTCATGATGCGGTAGCGATCTTCATACTCAATCTGAACGAAGCGCGCCACGACGGCAGACTGTCGCGTTCGATACGCGCCCTTGGTTCCAACCACATCAGAATCGATAAAGGGCGCCAGCAGCGAGTCGACCCACTTCGGAGAGGGAACGCAGTCATCATCCGTAAAAAGAATGATGGAACCGGCGGCTTCGCGAGCGCCACAGTTGCGCGCCGCGGCGGGTCCGGCATTGGTTTGACGTATAAGACGAACCCCGGGAAACCGCATTACCACGGCGGCGGTGTCGTCGCTCGATCCGTCGTCCACTACAATGATTTCCATCGCGCGCGAGGTCGATTGACGCAGTAGCGCTTCTAGGCAGGCGTCGATGCGCCGCGCTCCATCAAACGTCGGAACGATTATCGAGACCAACTCGGCTTCGATGGCTCACCTCACCTGACGGTTTGGCCCCGAAGGATGGAAAAGCACAGCATAACTATACCGTCGCATCCTGAGCCTTGCCCGCGACTACCGGCTTATCGGGTGGGTCGCTCTGGTCGTGCTGGCTGCCGCGGACCAGGTACTTGGAAAGCGTCAGAAAACCCTTAAGGTTGCGTTGAAGTTCGCGTGGATCCTTCAGGGACTGCTTCAACTTGTATCCGATATAGGCGGGATCTAGATAGAACTTGCGCCTCGCCCGATCACAGAAACTCACCAATTGCTCGTGTGTAATGTTGGGCAGGGTCACCACGCTGTTATGCAGCCCGTCCTTGGTCAGCCACGCATCCCACGTTTCGATCTGGATGTAGTCTCGCTTCTTCGCTTCCTGGTATGCCACCGTACCGGGGTATACCATGATGGGGAAGAACTGCGCCGTGTCCGGCCGCAATTTTTTGGCAAACTGCAGCGTCTTCTCCATACTCGCAGGGGTCTCATTCAGGTTGCCGACCATGAAGCAGCCGTGGACCATGATTCCAGCGTCCTGGCAACGGCGGACGAAACGGAACGCCTCGTCGTGATACTTCGAGTCGCGACGGTCATCATTGTTCTTATGCATTCCGTGAATCACGTCCACATCGCCGCTTTCAAATCCCACGCAAAATAGACGTGCTCCGGCCTTATGCACCACCTTCAGGAACTCGACGTCCGCCCCGATATCAGCCCGGCAGTTGGCATCGAACGGCAACTTGTTGCCGCGCCGGATCAACTCATTGGCAAGATCGAGCGTGCGCGGCTTGCTGACGATGAACGTATCGTCCTCCAGCATCACCGTCTTGATCTCCGGCATCTCGCGGGCTACGAACTCGAACTCGTCTGCCACATTGGACACGGATCGGAAACGCATTACGTGACCGCTGAAAGTCTGAGGATAAACACAGAACGAGCAGTGATACGGGCAGCCACGGCTGGTATCGAACACCACCAGCGGCCACAACGAGTGTCCGTAGAAATAGTCGGGAGTGTGTAGAAAGCGCTTGTAGACCTCAGTCACAAAAGGCAGTTCATCGAGGTTCTCGATGGCTGCGCGCTGCTTGTTGCTGACAATCTCGCCATTCGCCCGACGCCATACAAGCCCGTCGACGTCAGACAGGTCCGCACCGCAATCCAGCGCTGACAGCCAGTCCCGCACGGTGTACTCGTACTCGCGGACTGCCACCGCCTGCAGCGCCGGAGACGAACTCAGCGTCTCCCGGGGAAGCGCGGAGACATGCCGTCCGACCATCAGAACACGCAACGATGGCCGGGCTTCTACCAGCGACTCGATCACCTTGATGTCATTCAGGATGCTGGGGGTCGAAGTGTCGCACACCACGGCGTTGATGTTTTTCGCCTCGATCCGATCGATCACCGCCTGCACGGTCGCACCCGACGCGGGCGCATCGACGAGGTCTACCTCGTGCTTATTCTTGATTGCCACGCCGGCCGCAGTTGCGAGCCACTTCGGGTAATAAAGTGTGCCGCTCTTGGTGACTGCTGGACTGCGTTGTTCCCTCGAATACCGAGGATGGAATGGCGGATTGAGGAACAATACGCGCATCTTTGGGGACGACCTCCGGGTTCGCTTGTTGATTATAACAATCGACTTAACTAGTTGGGAGAATACTACCTTTTGCGAGTTGCACTGTCCCGAGGTACTTCGGTGAAAACTTCTGGATATCTGGGTTCTTGATCAGGTCGTATGATCTTAGACGAACACGGACCAGGATTGACTCCATTAAGGTATACCGTGAGTTACTGTTCTGATCATTTCGTCAAGAAACTCCCATGGGAAGGCCGCAGCTTAATCGCCCTGCTCAGGTAGGATGCTGAAAAGACCCGTTCAGAGTTGGTATTAGGCGGCATCGAGACATGCCCGAAGAGCGGCTGCTGTTCGACCGGCACAGGCCTCCCATGTAAATGCTCTGCTCCGCGCCAGACCCGCTGTAATCAGTCGGTTACAGAGTGCCGTGTCTGACCCTATTTCGACGAGGCGCGCTGCCATATCGCTTACGTCCAGGGGATCGAAATAGAGGGCCGCACCACCGCATACCTCCGGCAGGGATGCGGCTCGCGCAACCACAGCGGGTACGCCGCCCGCCATTGCTTCCAGGGGTGGGAGACCGAAGCCTTCATAAAGAGAGGGCATAATTAAGGCACGGGCGTGCCCAACCAGCGAGAGCAGTTCATCATGTGATACGTATCCGGTCATCTGCACCCGATCCCCGGCCCGACGCACCGTTTCAAAGAATTCCGGAGTCTCGCCTGTTATCAGGCCTTCACTTTGTCCGACGATGACCAAGTCATGCGGAATTGCGTGGCTCGCCTTCATGAAAGCCTCAACAAGCCGGGCTAAGTTTTTGTAGGGCTTAATGTTGCCCACGCAGATGAAGTATGGTCGGCTCCGCAGCCTTGGTCGCTGACCTATGGTATACCATTCGGGGAAGATGCCCAGGTGCGTAGGCAAGATGTGATCCTCGCGACGGCCCCTCGTAAGGCGAAGTAATTCCTTGCGGGTAAACTCCGAAACCGTAAATATAACGTCCGCACGCCGGCGTAAAGCTCGATACATTACCTGCGCATAGGTCCGCTTCTTCCAGTTGCCGATAATCTCCGGAACGACCATGTGGCTCATATCGTGTACTGTCACTGCTAGCCGCCCACGATACAACAAGGGAATCGTGTAGTAAGGCGAAAAAAACAGGTCGGTTTCGGCTGGGATGGCATGAGGGACCGCGATCTGCTCGGCGAGGGAATATCGACCTGCGCTGCAGTCAATCAACCGAACATTCGCCGCTTCGCTCCACCCAAAAGTGCGCAGACGGACTCGATCGCCAAGGGCGACGATGGAAATGTCTTCCAGGGCTTGAATCAGGCCAGGCAGAATCCCCTTGATATACATTCCCACGCCGGAGGCATCAATCCAGCGCAGATCTACGCAGAGAGTCCTTGCCTTAGTCATTGAGTCGGTCCGCCCCGCGCCTCACGGAAGGATGAGAGAATTGATGATCCGTATGGGAGCGGTGCGATTTTGCCCGGGGGAGCGAAGGAGGCCTTATCGCGCACCAACTCGTCTCAATACCGCCGGTATGGTCCGCAGCAGGATCTTGAAATCGGACATCAAACTCCAGTTCTGGACGTAATTGGCGTCCAACCGGGCGCGCTCATCAAAGTCCAGATCGCTCCGGCCCGACACCTGCCATAGACCCGATAATCCCGGAGTGGCTGCGAGATAAAACGAAAGAAGATGCTTGTAGTAATATGTCTCGGCTTTGACGATCGGGCGGGGACCGACGAGGGACATCTCCCCCCGCAGCACATTGATTACCTGAGGAACCTCATCCAGGCTCCAGCGACGCAGAAACCGGCCAATCCTGGTAACCCGAGGGTCGGAACGCCGCTTATCCATTCTCCACTCGAGGACCACATTGTCTCCGTGGGGGCGCTGCGAAGTGTGGGGTCTCATAGAACGGAACTTCCAAATCCGGAAAGGCACCCCTCGGTGCCCAATGCGCTCCTCCGAATAAAAGACAGGGTACGGAGAAGTGATCACGATAGCGAGGGCTATCAGCACGCCGGGAATAAGAGCCATGGAGAGCATCAGGAGCCCGCCGGCGATATCCACCGCCCGCTTCATGTAACGGTAGCGCCATGAATCCAGGGAAAGTCTCGCAGGAAGAACGTAGGGCGCGGGGACAACAGTCTCAGCAACGGCGGGAAGTTCATCGATGGCTATGGATCGCTCATCGTACGAAACCTGACCTTGCAAACGTCTCATTCGCCCCTCTCTGACGAACCTTTCTGCGGGAATGCCCTGCTGCGCAGGTTGAAAGGCACAAAAATCCCTTGCCCCTGTCGAGATCTGGCTTCAGTACCTGAGATAACCTGACTCTTCAACTGGGTTGCATGCTGCAGAATAAACGGTACCTAGAGCCTGCCCCCGAATCCCCTTTAAGCTCTGCCGACTATCCCACATCGACGACACCGGAAGGCCACACTGCCGGACGGCCCATCGGTGATGCCTATTTACCGATCGAAAGGTGACCATATGATAACAGTAATAATCCGATTCGCCAGAAAACCGAAACGCAAGAAGTGAAAAAAGTATTGATTGACTATGACAAAGTACCAGCACAGTTTACAACACGAGAGATTGGTGCCGTCACCGAATAACGAGCCGCTTTCATCTTTGCACGGCACGGTGCAATGTCGCAAATCCCGCTGCCGGCTCCCGCAACCCCCTCTCCTTCCCCTATTGGAAGGGCCGTAGTCGATGTCTTCGGCCCCAGACGGCTCGGACTTGCCGCCCCCTGAAGATCGGGGCATCCACGCCCGTCAATTCCGCTCTAAGCTATCCATCTTCAATGACTTAGACGGAGATCCGGTAGGAGGAGTGATGACGCCGCCAAGCATATCATGAGCGGCGTGCAGAGAAACGCCGCCCGGTTTCGAGCGGCGTTCTCTTTCTGCCGGACCAGATCCCTTTTACGCTTTGGTTTCAATCCTCATGCCATAGAACGATTTCCGCACGAAGAACAACGACACCAGGAAAAAGATAACGGACAAGGCGCGTGCCAGCATCGGGTTGCCCGCACTCAGCGTTACCGCAAGCTCGACGGCAAGCAAGCCAAACAAGGTCGTGAACTTGATGACCGGATTCATCGCCACCGAGGAGGTATCCTTGAACGGATCGCCCACCGTGTCTCCCACCACGGTGGCGTCGTGCAAAGGTGTCCCCTTCTGTTTCAAATCGACCTCGACAACTTTCTTGGCGTTGTCCCAGGCGCCGCCGGCATTGGCCATAAAGATGGCTTGGTACAGTCCGAAGATGGCAATCGAGATCAGGTAGCCAATGAAGAAGAACGGCTCAAGGAACGCGAACGCAAGAGTGGCAAAGAACACGCCGAGAAAGATGTTGAACATGCCTTTCTGGGCGTACTTCGTGCAGATTTCCACCACCTTCTTGCTATCGCTGACTGAAGCCTTCTCCACGCCTTCCAGCTTGATGTTGGCCTTGATGAACTCGACCGCGCGGTAAGCACCGGTGGAAACGGCCTGGGTGGAAGCGCCGGTGAACCAGTAAATCATTGCCCCACCGGTAATCAATCCCAGCATGAAGGGTGCGTGCAACAGCGAGAGGTTCTCCTTGCCGTGGGTCAGTCCCCCGGTCAGGGCCATGATGATGGAAAAAATCATCGTCGTCGCGCCCACCACGGCTGTGCCGATCAGCACCGGCTTGGCCGTCGCCTTGAAGGTGTTGCCGGCTCCGTCATTGGCCTCCAGCAGGTGCTTGGCGCGTTCGAACTTCACGTCGATGTTGAAATCTTTCTTCAACTCGCCTTCGATACCGGGAACGTTTTCGATCAGAGACAGTTCGTATACCGACTGCGCGTTGTCAGTCACCGGGCCATAGGAATCAACCGCGATTGTGACCGGTCCCATGCCCAGGAAGCCAAACGCGACAAGGCCAAATGCGAACACCGCCGGAGCGAGCATGAGTCCGGCTGGGTTCGTAGCGGTCAATTCCGGGATGCCCAGGCTGAAGTAATAGCCCGCTCCCATCAGCGCAACCATGCACAGTCCCAGCCAGTAGGCCGACATATTGCCGGCGACAAATCCCGACAGGATGCCCAGGGAAGCTCCGCCTTCCTTAGCGGAGGTCACCACTTCCTGCACATGCGCCGAACTGGTAGAAGTGAACACCTTGACCAATTCGGGGATGAGCGCCCCGGCAAGGGTTCCGCAAGAAATGATGGAGGCCAGCTTCCACCAGATGGTTGAGTCGCCGCCAAGAGTGGGAATCAGCAAGTAGGAGACGATGTACGTCAGCACGATGGAGGTGATGGACGTGATCCATACGAGGGAGGTCAGCGGAGTTTCAAAGTCCATTTCGTCCGCGTTGGCGTATCTCGCGTGAGCGATCATGCCGTTGAGGAAGTACGCGCCCGAACTGGAGATCAGCATGGCGACGCGCATGACGAAGATCCATACCAGAAGTTGCACCTGAATCTTGGGATCGTGGACGGCTAGCAAGATGAAAGTGATCAGGGCCACGCCGGTGACGCCGTAGGTTTCGAATCCATCAGCGCTGGGGCCGACCGAGTCGCCCGCGTTGTCACCCGTGCAGTCGGCGATGACGCCCGGGTTGCGCGCATCATCTTCCTTGATCTTGAAGACGATCTTCATCAGGTCGGAACCGATATCGGCGATCTTGGTGAAGATGCCGCCGGCGATACGCAGCGCCGCGGCGCCCAGCGATTCGCCAATGGCGAAGCCGATGAAGCAGGGGCCCGCATATTCCCTGGGAATGAACAGAAGAATGCACAGCATGATGAGCAGTTCGACCGAGATCAGCAACATCCCGATGCTCATGCCGGCCTTCAGTGGAATTGCGTAGCAAGGATACGGCTTGCCGCGCAATCCCGCGAATGCTGTGCGCGAGTTCGCAAACGTGTTGACGCGAATTCCGAACCAGGCCACTCCGTAACTACCCGCGATACCGATTAGGCTGAACGCCAGAATAATGGGTAGAGTGACTGCAACATTTCCTACTGGGGCCAGCCAACCGAAGTACATCCCGATAATGACGGCGATAAAGGCCCAGAGCAGAAGAATGAACTTGCCTTGCGTTACGAGATACGTTTTGCACGTCTCATAGATCAGTTCGGAGATCTCGCGCATGGTGCGATGAACCGGCAGGTTCTTCAACTGCACGTAAATCGCCAGGCCGAACAACAGGCCGCCGACGCAGAACAGCAACCCAATCATCAGCAGGGCGTGTCCATTCATACCGAAAAAGCTCACGTCCGGCGTCTTCAAATCCGGCAGCACCAGGCTGGCTTCTCCACCGCCGCCCGCTTGTTCTGGTTGCGCATAGGCTAATGTGGGCAGCAGCAGGCCCAAACTCAGGAGAGCCACCGCGGCCTTCGAAATCGCCTTTACTCCTCCCTTGGTAGCTTCAGCTATCCTTCGTATCGTCAGTATGCCGGCTTCGAATGCGGCCCCTTGCCGTAAGCATAAAAAGGCGACGATGAGCGACAACACGCTCCCGCCGAGAAACAAGTACACACCGTCCGTAGCTGTCACATTTCCTCCAAGGTTAGGTTTCAAGCCGTATCACAAACGATTACCCCAACAAGCGTGAACCGCTCGTCTGGGGGCCCGGATGATTTCGGCCAAGGCGGCCCCGAAACGCGGGGAAAAAGTCACGGGAAGCGTACCATCCACACCTAGCTCTGTCGAGTGATTGCAGTCACAGCAAGACCATCAGCCGTCCGGGCCACCTTCCGCTCAGGGCCGACCGAACGCGTAGACTGCAGAAGAGAAGAAAAGCTCGATGAATTGATGGGGCTGCTTATGCCGAAACAGGCGGGCAAAATTGGGATTCAACGACCCGTCACTGAATACAGGGACCCCGGGCCGGCATTGGCTGTTCGAAAC
>JASLEQ010000328.1 GCA_030151135.1 Candidatus Sulfotelmatobacter sp.
GCGATGCAGACGCCCAGCGCGCCCCCGAATTTCAGCACATTTCTCTGCCTGAAGGAGCACGTCACCAACTCGCTCTACGAGTGCCATCTCCCCTCCGAACGTCCGATGATCATCACCTTCCACGACGAGCGCAAGCCTCAGAGGCCCCTCGTGTCGACCATCGGCGCAGTGCTCGGACCGCAAGTCCGGATTTCTCCAAACGATCTCCACATCCAGTACTTCAGCTGGTCGTGCGTGAACAATTGCGTGCTGCCGTGTTTCGGATGGCGCCGCATCCTGAACGAAAAATACGAGATCACATCGGTGCCCAAGGTCTACAGCCTGATGACGCCCGATCACGATGGCCAGGAACTCAACGTGAAGATCAAGTCGCCGATTCCGCTGACGGTCGCGCTCGTCCCGTCTCACCTCGCCGACCAGGTTTACGACAAGACGGTCTCGCTCACCGCCGCCCTCGACCAGACCGGATGCAAAGAACGCGGCGTCCAGTCAATGAGGTTCCATTGCAGCTTCAATGTGGCGAATGGCACGCAGACTCTTCTGATCCTGCCCGAGATGGAGTTCTCCGGCCATAAAAAAGCTACCGTCGAGGCCTCGACGGAGAAGTGCATCGATCACTGCGAGCTGCTGCCCCCACCGCCGCAATAACAATGCGAGGCGCCTCCGGCGCGTGTTAGCCGCGAATACGTCTGTTTGGTGTGCGGCGAAGCCGCCGGCATTCGTGTTTTCTGCGAAACGGGACGACGCACGGACCTGATCGCAGGAAAATTCCCCTCTCCCTTCCCGAGTCCAATCCCACCTGCACGCATCGAAAACAGAAAGGAGATCAGTATGCATGTCGTAATCGGTGCCAGCGGAAATACGGGACATATCGTGGCCAGCAACCTTCTGACTCGCGGAGAGAAAGTCCGCGTCATCGCCAGGAACGCAGCTCATCTTCAACCGTTTACATCGAGGGGCGCCGAGGCTTTCACCGCCGACGTCACCGACGCGGCCGCGCTCGTGAAAGCTTTCCAGGGAGCCGAATCCGCCTACGTCATGATTCCGCCCAACCCCACAAGCGCAGATCCTCTGGGATATTCCAACCGCGTCAGTGACGCGATCGCTGCCGCCGTGCAACAGGCGGGAACGAAAAACGTAGTCGCGCTCAGCAGCGTCGGAGCCGAACTACCCAGCGGCACCGGCCCGGTCGTCGGCCTGTATAATCTCGAGCAAAAGCTGAACCAGATCGGCAACGCCAACGTTCTCTACCTTCGCGCGGCCTACTTCATGGAAAACACGCTGCCGCAAGCCGCCGCCATTCGCCACATGGGCTTCACCGCCGGCCCTCTTCGCGCCGATCTCAAAATCCCCATGATCGCCACTCGCGACATCGGCAATGCCGCCGCCGACTCCCTGCTTCATCCGGCCATCCAGGGCAAGCAAACCCTCGAACTCCTCGGACAACGCGATCTCTCTTACAACGACGCCACCGCCATCATCGGCAAAGTGATTGGCCACTCGGATCTCAAGTATGTTCAGCTGTCCGACGATCAGGTCCTCGGTGCGCTCGTGCAGACAGGCATGTCAGAGCAGATGGCCAGCTTGATCGTTGAAATGGCGCACGCCCTCAATGCCGGCCAGATGCACCCTCAGGAACCGCGCAAACTCGAGAACACCACTCCAACCACCTATGAGACTTTCGTCGAAGAGGTTTTTACGCCGGCGTACCGCTATCAAGCCGCGGCGTAAATTGGTGCTAGCGTCGGGGCGGACCGCAGGTCTGGCACGCGCCAGGTTGCAGTCCGCTCCAATTCATTTCGGCCGCTTGCTGGTCTGTGAAACGGCGCGCCCGCGCTTTCTGGTGAGAGGCCTAAGGTTTATTCAGCAATCCGCTAGGCCAGATACTTTTTCATCGGGTCCCAGTAATGCGAATACCACCCAGCATCGAGATGATCAAAGTGGCCTTCCGGAAATCCTGTGTGATCGAGGACGACTTTGGTTCCCGCACCTTCCGGCTTCAGTTCGAACTTGACCAGAGAGTAAGTGCCCTCGGGAAATTCCTTTGCCAGCCGCCATGCCTGCACAATTCGCTGGTTCGCGACCAGTTCAACATTCCGTCCCACAACCAGACCTCCGAACATCGAGAACGCTCCACCAACCTTAGGATCAATCTCGGCTGTGAAGCCCGAGAACGCCGAGAACTCCTTGGAACTGAGCAGCACGTCGTATATGCGTTGCGGACTCGCCTTGTAATCGATCTCCTGGTGAAGTGACGTGCGGCTCTTATTGGCTTCCGAAGTGGGGATCGACGCCATCTTATTTTCCCTGCTCTGCCCCCATGCGGCGATACTCCAGATCGAGCCTCCCGCCAGTAAGATCCCCGTCATCAACTCGCGCCGTGTCGCATAAGGAATTACAGTGTGCTCCCACTTCGCGTTCATCGTTGCCTCCAGGTCGTTACTCCACTCAGCTAGGAATATACAGGGCACATTCCCTCTCCGTGTCACTATCTCTTCCCAATCATCAGGTGCGTGGCTCGTTCCCCCGCCACACTCTTCTCCACTTTGAACCCAAGTTTGTGCAAATCAATTCCCGCAAACAAATTCTCGCCTTCTCCCAGCAGTACGGGCGACACCGCCAGATGCATCTGATCGATCGCTCCGGCGGCAAGATACTGACGAATCGTCGAGACTCCTCCGCCAATTCTCACGTCTTTACCGCCAGCCGCGGCCCGCGCCTGCTTCAGCGCCGACTCCGCGCCATCGGTGATGAAGTAAAACGTCGTCCCGCCCTCCATCTCCAGCGGCGCGCGTGCATGATGCGTCAGCACGAACACCGGCACGTGATACGGAGGCTCTTCGCCCCACCATCCCTTCCACGATTCATCGGGCCACGGACCGCGCACCGGCCCAAACATGTTGCGGCCAAGAATCCACGCGCCCACGTTCTCGAACGATTTAAGCGCGAAATCGTTGTCCACGCCGCGCCCCTCATCGGCCTGCCCGATCAGGTTGCTACGTCCCGTCATCTTGTTGAACGCCTCGGTATGAAAGAACCAGGTATGCAGTTCGGTCCCGCGCACGCCCAAAGGATTGTCTAGGTCCTGGCGAGGCCCCGCCCCGAACCCGTCAATGGAAATAGAAAATGCCGCAACTTTTGTTTTCATATTCAGATTGTGTAGCACCCGGCAGCGCTAGTCCGCAACGCGACTCTGCGCTAAGCAGCCGCGTTTGGCTTCGCTTTGGATTTCAACGTTCGAAATGTAATGGAGTACCGCAGTTCCTCGACCGCCGGAATGCTGTGCTGCCACTCCGACCGCGCCGCCCCTCGCATCGCATAAATTGACCGCGGCTCCAGCCGTAACGAGAGAACTCTCGTCCGTGTGGCGTGCGCGCCCCCGCGCGCCTCTGTCCACGAAGAAGACTCCTGCCGGATCCGAGTACCTTGCCGCGACGCGCCAGCCGCATAGGAAGCATAAGGCTTCAGCCGCATGCGGCAAGCACTCCCCAGCGAGATCCCGATAATGATCCCAAACTGCGGCGCATCCCGATGCCATCCAATCGGAGTTCCCACCGAATACTCCGACACCATCGCCTGCACCAGGTCATTGGCAGTCACTCCGGCAAACTCCGCCGCACGCTTTCGAATATCAATCAGAAACTCCGGAATCGGCGGCACGTTCTCGCGCTCCTCCCGGGTGTTGATGTCATAGTTCGCTCCGTACCGCACGATGCGCCGCTTCGCCTGATACCCGTGATAGTCGTACGCCGCAAATTCCAGTTCCCGAAAAATTCCTAACAACTCTGATTCTTCACGCTGGCTCAGGAATTCGTTGCCATACAGAAATCCCTCAGGCAATTCCTCCGGACGCGCAAGTTTCACCGCAGCCATAATTGGTAGGTGCACTTCGAGATCACTAAGTTGCCGGAATGAATTATCCGGAAGGTTGTTCGACCTTGGCGGTCCTAACTCTCGTCAGGAACGCTGAAAAGAAAAGCCGTCGAGATGGCCTTTTTATGCCGGTATCGATCAAATTCTTACCCTGAGCCGAAGCCGTAGAACTCCCACACACTTTCCTGTGCCGTACAATCGCTCACAAATATGCCGGCCAGCGCCGAAGTCGCAATCCGTTCCGCCGTCCCGGACGATGCCGAGGCAATCGCATTTTGTTTGTTGAACGCTTTCGAACCTTATCGCGCAGCCTACACTCCCGCGGCATTCGCCGATACGGTTCCCACCGCCCATCAGGTTCTGATTCGCCTCCAGCAAATGACGGTTCTGGTTGCAACCGCCGACGGAAAAATTATTGGGACGATCTCCGCGATGCCCCACGGAGATCACGCACATCTGCGCGGAATGGCTGTCCTGCCCGAATGGCGAGCCACGGGAACAGCGCCGCGACTGCTGGCTGCGATGGAAACCTGGTTGCGCTCCCGCGGATGCATCCGGGTGACTCTCGACACCACCGAACCCCTCAAAGCTGCCATCGCGTTCTACGAAAAGCACGGCTATCAGCGT
>JASLEQ010000358.1 GCA_030151135.1 Candidatus Sulfotelmatobacter sp.
GCCAACTTCGCCAGCATTTCTTCAATGTCTACGCCTACTGCCGCATCTCCGACGACCTCGGCGATGAGGTCGGCGACGCGAAAGCCTCCCTGGAACTGCTGGATCAATGGCAGCGCGAGTTGGACGCCTCCTACGATGGCTCTCCAAAACACCCGGTCTTTGTGGCACTATACGAAACTGTCCGCAAGTTTGACATCCCCAAGCATGAATTCTCGGACCTCCTGACCGCGTTTCGCCAAGACCAGACAATCACCCGTTTCCAAACCTTCGACGACGTTCTGGCTTATTGCCGCTACTCTGCAAATCCGGTAGGCCATCTTGTTCTCTATCTTTGCGGGTATCGAGATGCCGAACGCCAGCAGCTTTCCGATTTCACCTGCACCGCTCTGCAACTGGCAAATTTCTGGCAGGACGTCAGCGTTGACTATGAAAAGGGTCGCATCTACCTTCCACTCGAGGACCTGCGAAGATTTGCTGTGAGTGAGGAAGATATTGCAAAAAAGCGGAACACCTCCGCATTCTGCTCAATGATGAAATTTGAAGTCGAGCGCGCACGGGACTGGTTCCATCGCGGACTTCCTCTTGTCAGCAACGTCGACCGTGAACTCGCCGTCGATCTCGATCTTTTCAGCCGTGGCGGACTGGAGATCCTGAACGCTATCGAGAAGCAGGGTTATGCTGTTCTGGGTCATCGTCCTGCCATTTCGAAATCCCGCAAGCTGGCTCTAGTAGCGCATGCCGCCCTGACAAAGCTCTTCGGGCGCCCGGGAGAGGTCCCGCGATGAGCGCGGGCACGCAGCAGGTCCCTTTGCCTTGGACCCCCGCCCCGCCTCAGTTGGTGATGGCGTATTCCGTCTGCAAGAGCATCACTCGCCAGAACGCTAAGAATTTTTACTACGGGTTCCTGGTTCTTCCCCGCCGGAAGCGCGAGGCACTCTGCGCGGTCTATGCGTTCATGCGTCGTTGCGACGATATCGCGGACGACCCGAAGCTCGCTCCGGACGAACGCAGGCGGCAGCTCGATACATGGCTGGATGCACTGCATCTCGCACAGCAGGGGCATCCGACCGACGACGCGATTCTGCTCGCTCTCACCGACGCGCAACGCCGATATTCCATTCCGGCCGGACTTTTGGACGAACTGGCCCATGGCACGGCTATGGATGTCGAAGAAACCGACGCCGTGCCCGATGCCCAAGGCCTGACAGTGCACTATGGCACCTTCGAAGACTTACGGGTCTATTGCTATCGCGTCGCATCCGTGGTCGGTCTGGTGTGCATCCATATCTTCGGATACCGTGACCCGGCAGCCGAGCCTCTCGCCGAACGTTGCGGGCTGGCATTTCAGCTGACAAACATCATCCGCGACGTGAAAGAAGACGCAAGTATGGGACGCGTCTATTTGCCGGACGAAGATCTCGGGAAATTCGGATTGTCCGCTGCCGATGTGCTAAACCCCGACCCTGTGCGCCTGCGTCCAGTTCTTGCCCTCGAAGGCGACCGAGCGCGAGAGTGTTACGCCGCCGGCGATGATCTCATCTCCTACATCTCCGAAGATAGCCAACCAGCGCTATGGGTTCTGGTACACATCTATAGCGGCCTGCTCGACAAAATCGCAACGAAGCAGTACGACGTCTTTACTTCGAAGATCGCGCTCAGCACGTGGGAAAAACTTCGTATCCTGGGGAAAGGCTTCCTCAAGCGGATCACCTAGTTGAATCTCTACTCCATTTTGCAGGCTGAGGATTTTCGTATCCAAATTGATGAGCACCGTATCCTCGACGTTGATCTGAAATCTGCGATCGGAATTCCTGAACTTTGGGTTTCATGAATCAGACTTCTCCTACAGTCGCCGTCGCTGGCGGTGGTCTCGCCGGCCTAGCCGCTGCTTGCGCCCTTTCGAACGCGGGCTGGCGGGTGACCCTGTTTGAGAAACGTCCATTCCTCGGAGGCCGCGCTTCATCCTGGGAGCATCCGGGGACCGGTGAGGTCGTAGACAACTGTCAACACGTGCTGTTTCGCGTTTGTACAAATCTGGTCGAGTTTTACGAGCGCATCGGCGTCGCGAATCAGATTCGCTGGTTTGATCGCATGAATTTCATCGAGCCGGGCGGGCGAATCTCGGTGATGAGATCGTCCTTCCTCCCCGCACCGCTGCACACCGCGCCGTCATTTCTAAATTTTTCATTTTTGAGTTCGGCCGATAAGCTCTCGATCGCGCGCGCCCTCATTCCTCTGACCCTCACAAAGCAGCCCGATGACGGGACATCTTTTAAGGAATGGCTCAATCGCCATCGTCAGACCCAGGGGGCGGTCCAACGCTTCTGGCATCCGATTCTCGTTAGCGCGCTAAGCGAGGAACTCGATCGCATTTCCGTATCGGCTGCGGCGCAAGTAGTGCGTGAATCGATGAAGTCTCCCGAAGCCCGCCAAATGGGCGTGCCGACTCTTCCATTGACCGACCTCTACAATGCTGCGGGCGAATATATCCGTGAGCGCTGCGGAGTGCTCCATTTCCGCTGCCCGGTGGAAGGCTTCTCAGCCGAGCCTGTGCAGATCCGCATCCGTACCAGAGAGCGAGAGGAAAGCGGCTCGCCAGAGCAGGCTTTCGACTACTTGATCGTGGCGCTTCCCTTCGACGCTCTCGATTCCGTACTGCCCGAATCTTCCGAAAGCATTCCCATCCGGGAGAAGATCTCGCAATTTGAGAATTCTCCGATCACCGGAATCCACTTATGGTTCGATCGGCAGGTTTCTGATCTTGACCACGCCGTGCTTCTCGACCGTACGATCCAGTGGATGTTTCACAAGTCTCGATTACAGCCGATGCGCGCAAAAAACCAGAACGGATCTGAGGGCAGCTACATCGAACTGGTCGTCAGTTCGTCCAAAACATTGATCAACAAGAGCCGCACTGAGATTGTCGATCTCGCTGTCGCCGAAGTACGAGAATTCTTTCC
>JASLEQ010000371.1 GCA_030151135.1 Candidatus Sulfotelmatobacter sp.
GGCTTATCACCTGCCGCTACCTCGCCGCTACCTCGATGCGGGGATTCGCCGATGCGGTTTTCACGGCCTTTCCTATGCATCCCTGGTTCATCACTTCGGCAAGGAGCTTCCCTCTCGTGCCGTCTTCGCGCACTTGGGAAATGGTGCGAGCCTATGCGCCCTAAGCAATGGCAAATCGATCGATACGACCATGTGCTTCACGCCCGTCGCAGGCATTCCGATGGGCACGCGTTGCGGAGACCTGGATCCCGGCGTCGTGCTTTTTCTCCTGAGGGAGCAGAATCTTGGTGTCGACGAACTCGAAGAACTGCTGAATCACGCGAGTGGTCTGTTCGCGCTCTCCTCCGGCGAAAGCGACGTCAAAGCTCTCGAATTACGCGCGCAAGCAAACGATCCGCAGGCAATTCTTGCTCTAGACGTATTCGCGATTGCGATCCGGAAGGCGATCGGCGCGTACGTTGCCCTGTTAGGTGGAGTAGACATCCTGGTTTTCACGGGGGGAATCGGAGAGCACAGTGTGCGAGTTCGTTCGTCTAGTACCCAAGGGCTGGAGTGCCTGGGTATAGTGCCTGACATGATCAAGATCGTTGCCGCAGACGAAGAGCGGCAGATCGCCCGCCATTGCAGAACGCTCATGCAAGAGCGCTCCACCCGAGATCGGTAGAGTGGGACTTGTGAGGTGCTATTGGGCTTTTAAGCGTCCGCGATTCGGGAGTCGACTTCGTTCAGGTCCCATACTTGGGATGGTTCATCCTCTGGAGCGGATCGGAGTCCGGGGTCCTGCATGATCACCCGTGCACAGGTGTTCCATCGTAGAATGGCGTCGTCATTGCCGGGTGTCGCAACTTTCATTGCCTTCTCATAGTGATTCATTGCTGCCCGCAAAGCATGGTAAGCCGACGCTCCCGCTCCGCCGCCACCGTGACGAATGCGAGCATTTCCCAAGCGCTCCCAAATGATGCCCTCGTAGTAAGCCCGCTCGTACTCGCCCTTAAGCTGCGCGAGGACCTCGTGCGCGCCTTTCACGTGGACGTGAGAATCGAATTGGTCAGTCCGCGCCAAGAGAAGCGAAATCAGTGCCTGCTGGTGATCGGGCACAATCGCGAGGATATCGAGACAAATACTTTCCGCCAGACTCGGCTCATTCAGCAGACGATACCGTTCCACCTTCGCAAGTGCTTCGGGGATACTCTGCTCGGAAATGGATTTCAGTTCGAATTGCATGACAACTCCTAACTTTTCGAATTGCTGAAGACTCGGAACAGTCTCGACAGCGGATCGAAGAAGCGATCGACGACGCGTTCTTTGAGCGGGATGATTGCATTGTCGGTGATGGTGATACTTTCGGGACAGACCTTCGTACAGCACTTGGTGATGTTGCAGAGACCTATGCCGAATTGGCTTTTAAGATTGGCAACCCGATCTCCCACGTCCAACGGATGCATTTCCAGCGCGGCCGTATACACCAAAAACCGCGGACCGATGAACTGGTCTTGCATATGGTGGTCGCGCAACACGTGACACACATCCTGGCAGAGGTAGCACTCAATGCACTTTCGAAATTCCTGCACCCGTTCGACATCCTCTTGCGCAATGCGCCATGTCCCGTCGGCAGCGTCGGGCTTCCGCGGCTGGAACTTCGGAATGCGTTTCTTTACCTCATAATTCCACGATACGTCCGTGACCAGGTCCTTCATGTGCGGAAATGCCTTCATCGGTTCGACCGTCACGGGCTTATCGAGCGGCACGGTATTAAGCCGAGTCATGCACATCAGTTTCGGCATGCCATTGATCTCGGCCGAGCAGGATCCGCATTTGCCCGCTTTGCAGTTCCAGCGAACTGCAAGATCGCCAGCGTGTTCCGCTTGTATCTGATGAACGGCATCGAGCACTACCATTCCGGCTGAGACTTCCGTGGTGTAGTCATGGAATTTCCCCTCGCCCTTTTCCCCGCGCCATATCCGAAAGGTGGCCGTCGCCATTACTTCATCTCCTGGATGATTTGCTGCAGATCCTCCCGCATCGGCGGGATAGGCTCGCGCGTGAGTTGCATTTTGCCCCCGGCGTCTTTTCGCACCACGATGTTGAACCCACCGTACTCTTTGTCCTTGTCGGGGAAATCGTCGCGGAAATGCGCGCCACGACTCTCTTTCCGTTCAAGCGCGGCCCGGGTGACGATTTCCGATACGGTCAGCAGGTTGTACAAGTCGAGAGCGGTGTGCCAGCCTGAATTGTATTCACGGTTTCCGTCGACACTAACCTGCTCGCTGGCTGCTTTCAATTCTCGAATGCGCTCGAGCGCTTGCAGCATCTCCTGTTCCTGACGCACGATGCCGACCAGTTCCTGCATCACGTCCTGCAGCGCGTGTTGTACGGCATATGGATTGTCGGATCCCTTATGCTCGAAGGGCTGGAGCGCCCACTTCTCCGCGGATGCAAGTTGTTCCGTATTGACCGCACCCAGCGGGTTCTGTTTTGCATACACTGCGGCGTACTCACCGGCCCGCTTGCCGAAGACCAATAGATCCGAAAGTGAATTTCCACCTAGCCGGTTGGCGCCATGCAGACCGGCGGCACACTCTCCGGCCGCAAAAAGCCCTGGCACGTCCGACATTTGGGAATCGGCGTCCACCTTGACGCCTCCCATCATGTAATGAGTCGTAGGGCCCACTTCCATCGGCTCGCGAGTGATGTCAATGTCGGCAAGCTGCTTGAACTGGTGATACATACTGGGCAGCTTCTTCTTGATATGTTCTTCGGCGTTCGGAATCTTCTCCTTAACCCACGCGATGTCCAGGAACACACCGCCGTGAGGGCTTCCCCGCCCTTCCCGAACCTCCCGCCGAATGCAGCGAGCCACGTGGTCCCGGGTCAGCAGCTCGGGCGGACGTCGCGCATTCTTGTCTCCCTGCGTGTACCGCCAGCCTTCTTCTTCAGAATCGGCGGTCTGGTTGGCATACAGCGGCGGAATGTCTTTGAACATGAATCGTTCGCTATCCCGATTACGCAGCACTCCTCCCTCGCCACGCACACCCTCCGTGACCAGGATGCCGCGCACACTGGGCGGCCAAATCATTCCCGTCGGATGGAATTGGACGAATTCCGTATCCATCAATGCCGCCCCCGCATGATAGGCGAGCGAATGTCCATCTCCCGTATATTCCCAACTGTTGCTGGTGATCTTGAAAGCCCGTCCAATTCCTCCGGTCGCCAGCACCACGGCCTTGGCGCGAAACAAGTGAAACCGGCCGCGCTCGCGGTCGTATCCAAAAGCCCCTGCAATGCGGTCGCCGTCTTTCAGCAGCGTGACGACGGTATGTTCCATGAAAACATCGAGTCCAAGATGGATTCCGTGGTCCTGAAGAGTGCGGATCATTTCCAGACCGGTGCGGTCTCCCACATGGGCAAGGCGCGGATAGCGATGGCCTCCAAAATTCCGCTGCAGGATTCGGCCGTCGCTGGTGCGATCGAAAAGCGCACCCCATGCCTCAAGTTCGCGCACCCGTGCCGGAGCTTCCTTGGCGTGGAGTTCCGCCATGCGCCAATTACTCAAGTATTGGCCTCCTCGCATGGTGTCGGAAAAATGGACCCGCCAACTATCGCGGTCATCCACGTTCCCCATGGCCGCCGCAACGCCGCCCTCGGCCATCACAGTATGAGCCTTGCCGAGAAGAGATTTTGAAATCACCGCGACCTTGGACCCCGCAGCGGAGACCTCGATGGCAGCGCGCAAACCGGCGCCCCCGGCTCCGATGATCAGAACGTCGTGCTCATGCGTGATGTACTCGCTCACTAGACGATCCTCCAATCCGTCCAGATACCCATCGAGCACATCCGCACATATAGATCGGAGAACGCCACCGAGCAGAGGCTGCACCAGGCGAACAGCATGTGCCGCCTATTCAGGCAACTCACGCAATCGTAAACTCGCTTGCGGGCCGGCACCCCCGCCAAACGATCGCGAAAACCGCCCACCAGGTGACGCAAGGAGTGGCAACCCAAGGTGTAGGAGCTAAGCAGCACAAGGTTCGCCAATAGGACGAGAGTGCCAACACCGATGCCAAACCGGCCGTCGAACCAGAACGCGTCCCACACGTCCCGCGCCAGAATAATGAGGAAGACGAGCGCCAGGTAAAGAAAATACCGATGGATATTTTGCACGATCAAGGGGAAGGATCGCTCTCCGAGATAGGTCTTCCGCGGCTCACCCACGGTGCAGGAAGGCGGATCGGCCCAAAAAGCCTTGTAATAGGCCCCGCGGTAGTAATAACACGTTACTCGAAACCCACCCGGCGCCCAGAGGATCAGCATCGCGCCTGTGACCCAGGCAGGTATCCAGTTTGGGTTTGGACCAAACCAACTCTGGGTAGGACCGAACAAGACCGGCGAATAAAACGGCGAGAGATAAGGACCGAACCTGAAATGTTGACCCTGGAGCGCCGCCCACGTGGAATACCCGATGAAAGCCGACAAACCGAGAAATACAACCAGCGGCTGTATCCACCAACTGTCGGATCGCCGAGTCTGCCCAAAACTCCCGCGCACCAACGGGACGTCAATCTGAGACATCCAGCCTCCTCAACCCTTCCGTGCGGACGTTCCATCCAGGCCCATCGCATCTCGGCGATGGAAGTCGGACGGCAGCCATGATACAGCGAAATGCGTGGTCGCGTTTTGGGAACGATGTGCGGACACTCGAACCGCGGCGCGAGCGCTGTGGTACAGTTTTCGCGACACCAGTTTGAAAGCCGGCGTTCCAGCTGGGTGGGAAGATGAGTACAGCACGCGAGATTCGCAGCTATGACTACGTGAACCGTCCCTATGAGGGCGTACGCGATGTGTTGAAGCAGAACGCAATCGCAGTATTTCAGTCGGCTACGAAGGCGGCTGCTTCCCGGGCGCAGTCCGTGGCGGCTGAACTCCACGTCGATTTTGCTGGGATTGGCGTAAAGACCGACATCAACATCTCCATAAAAGGCATCGAGGAAAAGCTCGCCGACGCGACTTCGGCTCCCAGCACGCGCTTGCTGCTGGAATGGCAGGCCGCAACGCTGCCAGGATTGTTTCCGCTCATGAAAGGCGAACTTTCCGTGTACCCGTTGACCTCCACGGAAACGCAGCTGGATTTTTCCGGACTCTACGAACCGCCTTTTGGCGCGGTGGGAAAAACCATGAACGCCATCGTCGGACACCGCATCGCAGAAGCGTCCGTGCATCGCTTCGTTAACGACGTGGCAGGATATCTCCGTCACGCCCTGGCCTAGAGCGACCGCAAGCATCTCCTTCAAGCATCAGGCCGACGGGTCGATTGGATCGCACACCGTTCCGCCTTCACACCCAATTGCATTGTGGGAGGAACCTTCCTGGGCTTTTGACTTAGGGCAACCAGGTGCCATGGAGCTCCATCCTCTTGAGGATGACTGGAAAGATGGAAGGGGATCTTCACGGGAATGTTCCTGACTCAGCGCGGGCGGTGCTCCTCCTGGTTGACGTGCTGAATGACCTGGATTTTCCCGACAACGAGTACCTCCTCACGCAGGCC
>JASLEQ010000398.1 GCA_030151135.1 Candidatus Sulfotelmatobacter sp.
CCAAGCGCTTGCGGCAGATTGCGACATCCATCGTGGACGTTCAGAAATAGCGTGAACCCGACTCGGCGACTGTATCCGCAAGCCCGAGAATCCGGTTGCTACGCCGTTGTTCCCGCTCTAGGCCACTGCGCTGTCGGAGAAGTCGGTCTCATCGTCGAACTGCTCGCCGTCTTCCTCATCGTCCACCATCAGACCCAGGGCCTGGCGCTCGAAGAGGCGCTTGTATGTGCCGCCCTCACGCTGCACGAGTTCTTCGTGGGTTCCCTCCTCGGTGATTTTTCCATGTTCGAAGACGAGGATGCGATCGAGCATGCGTACGGTCGACAACCGGTGAGCGATGACGATCGAAGTTCGCGCGGCCATCAGGCGCTGCATGGCCTCCTGGATGAGGGCTTCGGACTCCGAGTCCAGGCTCGAGGTCGCCTCATCCAGCACCAGCACGGGAGTGTTGGCGAGGAACGCGCGCGCCAGGGCGACACGCTGTCGCTCGCCCCCGGATAGCTTGACGCCCCGTTCCCCGACCAGCGTGTGATAGCCTTTCGGCTGGTTGACGATGAATTCGTGTGCATTAGCCAGGCGAGCTGCCGCTTCGATGTCGGTCATCGATGCATCGGGTCTGCCGTAGGCTATGTTTTCGGCCAGCGTGCGATGGAACAGCAACGGCTCCTGAGGCACGAGCGCCAGTTGCGCACGCAGCGACTCCTGGGTGACGCGCGCGGTGTCCTGCTCATCAATGATGATCCGGCCGCCGCTCACGTCATAGAGGCGGTGCAGTAGCTTGACGAAGGTTGTCTTGCCTGACCCGGAGTGGCCCACGAGACCGACGCGCTCCCCGGCTCTGATGCGCAGGTTGAAATCAGCAAAGAGCGGCTCTGTCTGTGCTCCGTAACGGAAGGTCACGCGATCGTAGACAATTTCTCCGCGGTGCACGCGGATCGGCTTTGCATCTGCGTGGTCGAGCACGCCCAGCGGCTGGGAGTGAAACTGCACCATCTCCTCCATTTCGTTTGCCGAACGCTGCAGGTTACGGACGTGCTGCCCGATGTCGCGCAGGTAGCCGTGTACGATGAAGTAGCTGGTCAAGACAAACGTGACATCACCCGCGGTAGCGCGGCCCTGCCACCACAGAGCCACGGCATAGAGGAGCACGACGGTGCGCAGGCACTGCAGCATGAGTTGCTGGGCAGTGCCATTACGCGTAGCCCGTGTCCACGTGCGAGCTGTCCGGTGATTCCACTTACCGATCACCTTAGCGAGGCGATAGTCCTCGCGCTTCTCCGCACCGAACGACTTGACCACCGTGTTGCAGGTAATGGCATCGGCCATGGCCGCGCCAATGCGAGTATCTTGCGCATTCGATAAGCGTGCGGCGGGGGCCACGTAATACAGCGACAGAGAGATTGAAGCTGTGATGTAGGCAATCGCGCCCGCGGCGACAATGATACCCATACTCGGCCAGTGCCAGCCCAATAGCAGCGATGAACCCACGAGAACCATAAGCGCCGGCAGCATGTCGAGCAGAAGGATGTCATCCATGGTGTCGACGGCCCACATGCCGCGCGTGACGCGCCGTACGATGGCGCCTGCGAAGTTGTTCGCATGCCAGTCGGTGGAGAAGCGCTGCACGCGCCAGAAGGCTTCGCTGGCGAAGCGTGACATGAGGCGCAGCGTCAGCCGGATGATCCCGGCCATGGCCACGTATCGCAGAAGGGTGAGCACCAGGCCCAGCACGGCCATCATGGCGATAGCATGGACTGCGCCGCGCACTGCCAACGATGGAGCGGTGGCGTGGAGGGATAGTGCGTCGACCAGCCTGCCCGAATAGACCGGCATCAACAGGTCGGCCGCTGTCGCCACAATCATGGATAGCGCGACCCATACAACCAACCTCTTCTCCCACCGCCAGTGGCGAAAGAGAAAGGCCAACACTGCGCGCATGGCGCTCTGGTTTGAACTTTTACTCATAGATGACTCGCTGAAATGCAGGCGCCGAAGACAACTGCCCAACGCCCGAATCGATGTCTGAAAGAAGAGAAAAAGATGCGACGGGAAGCCGTCACCAGGCTGCGCTTAGAGACCTTCCGATGGAGATAGGAAAAGAATCAACTGCGCGAGACGTCGGGAAGGAACGCGGATCGCATCGTAGGAGCGCCGGAGGGGAATGTCATCATGATTCCTTCCTTTCGTCGAAGTGGATAGTAGTAGCTTACCAGAGTTCCGATTTCCGCGCACCTTTGGGACACTTCCAACGCCGTTCCTCACAATGAGCAGACCTCTCCGGGGATGGAAAGCCGATCGGCTTTCTTGCTCATCCGGACGGGAACACTTTCAGACCCAGCTTGGAGAATCGACTGCCAAGCCTATTTGCACTCGCCATCTTCGGCGCGGGGACAGAGGTGCTTCCGGTCACATACCGGGCAATTTTCGCGGACATAGAATCTGTGCCGGTTTTTGGTTGATCGATGTCCGTGGGTTTTGTTTGCCCCGGGTGTTGCATTGAACCCGCAGGAGCTCCACAGATGGCGACTTATACAGTTCAACATGCATTGCAACTGGCGCCCCGGATGGTTCGTTTGGGCACGGAAACTGCCTTCGAGGTTCTCAGTAAGGCAAAAACCCTGGAGCGGCAGGGGAAGAGCATCATTCACCTGGAAATTGGCGAACCGGATTTTGACACTCCGGCCAACATTGTGGAAGCGGCGGCGACCGCACTGCACGCAGGGTGGACTCATTACGGCCCCTCGGCAGGGCTTCCCGAACTGCGTCAGACCATTGCCGAGTCCGTAAGCCGCAGCCGCGGGGTTAAAGTTTCGCCCGATGAGGTGGTAGTCGTTCCGGGGGGCAAGCCGATCATCTTCTACACCATGCTGTCGCTGATCGATCACGGCGACGAAGTGATCTATCCCAATCCAGGATTTCCGATCTACGAGTCG
>JASLEQ010000036.1 GCA_030151135.1 Candidatus Sulfotelmatobacter sp.
CGTCACTGGACCAGGGATGTTCAGCAAACGGTGCGTGTCCGCCGACTCCCGGCAACCCGGCTGGAGCAGGGCCGAACGGGAACATCGCGAACCTTGGGGGGGCGAATCCCAATGCGCTGTTTGCGGGGTATCCAGCTCCCAATTCCACCAGCGGTGGGGGTGACGGGCTCAACTCTGCCGCCTTCACTTTCCCGGGGAATGATCCCACCAGTTTGAACACTTACATCCTTAAACTGGACTATAAGATCACGGCAGACGGAAATCATTCTGTGTTCATCCGCGGAAATCTGCAAAATGACCGCGAACGGCAACCGCCGCAATTTCCGGGCCTTCCGGCGAATGACTTTGTGACCAACAACAGTAAGGGAATCGCGGGCGGTTACACGTGGATCGTTCGCAATAACCTGATCAATAATTTCCGTTACGCATTCGTACGGCAGGGACTCGGTGATTCAGGGCTGGACAATCAACCGTTCAATCGTCTGCGTGGATTGGACGATGTTGTCGGGTTGACCCCCACCATTTTGACAAACGTTCCGGTGCACAATTTCATCGACGACGTATCGTGGACTAAGGGAAAACATACCATCCAATTCGGAACCAACTGGCGAATGATCCACAACAATCGCCAGTCCAACGCGCAAAACCTTTCTGAGGGTTATGCCAATCTCTATTGGATGACGCCGTCATTCATTTCTGGCACGGGGGCGAGCCTGGACCCGGCGTTAGGGGCGGGTTTTCCAGTCGTCGATCCCTCTTTTGGCACCTCATACGATTTCGCAGCGGTCCAGTTGATGGGCATCATGAGCCAGGTGTACACCGTGACCAATCAGGATAAGAATGCGAACCTGATCCCAAGCGGTGCACTTGTTCAAAGACACTTCCGAAACTTCGAAGGCGAGATGTACCTTCAGGACAAATGGAGTGCGACCCCAAACCTGACTATTACGGCGGGTCTGCGGTACTCACTGCTTCAGCCACCATATGAGGCGAACGGAGAGCAAGTGGCTCCAACGGTAAACATGCATCAGTGGTTTACGAATCGCTGGAAAGACATGCTCGTCGGCAAAGTAACTCAGCCTGATCTGAGTTTCGATCTCGCCGGTCAGGGAAATGGCAAAAAGCCGTATTGGGCGTGGGACTACCATGATGTGGCGCCGCGCTTTGCAATCGCGTATTCGCCCCACGCTTCGAGCGGACTTATGCACAAGCTGTTTGGAGATGCAGGGAAAAGTTCCATTCGCGCGGGTTATGGTATTTACTTCGATCACTTCGGAGAAGGTGTAGTGAATAGTTTCGACCGTCAGGGATCTTGGGGCTTGACCACTACGATCAGCAACCCAGCCGGTGTACTCAGCGTTGATACGGCCCCGCGATTTACAGGTTTGTTAGGGGTACAAAACCTTCCGCCAAGCCCTGGGGTGCCGAGCCCTCACGGGTTTCCTTATACGCCCTCTACTGATCCAAATACTTATGGCCTCGCGATCGCATGGGGGATCGATGACAATTTAAGAACTCCCTACTCGCACGTCGTCGATTTCTCGATCACTCGAGATCTAGGACACAACTTTGCGCTGGAGGCAACCTACACGGGCCGCTTCGCGCGTCATCTTTTGCAGGAAATCGATCTGTCGGAGCCTCTGGATTTAGTGGATCCTGCCAGCAAGATGGACTACTTTTCAGCGGCGCAGATGCTTTCCAAGGCTGCCTATGCCGGCACTCCCGAAAGTGCTATTGCTCCGATTCCCTATTGGGAAAACCTATTCCCTCAAGCTGCGGGCGCAGCTGGTGTATCGGGCTATGCTCCTGGTATCCCCACCACCCCGACGGCTACTCAGAACATGTACGACCTGTACTATGGAAACTTGGGCAATGAAAGTTTAGCCCTGGAATATGCTGATGCGTTCTGTTTCCCAGCTTGCGCTGGTACCGGATCCAATTCGCTCGGCGGTTTCGTCGGGTCGGCAGGCACTCCGTTTCAGCTGTATCAGCCGCAGTTCTCCTCGCTGTATGGGTGGCAATCACGTGGTAATAGCAGCTACAACGGCTTGCAAGTTACATTGCGACATGCGCTGTCAGCTGGCATGCAATTTGACGTGAACTATACGTACTCGAAATCCATTGATGTTGGGTCGAATGCTGAGCGCGTGAACGGGTTCGAGAACAGTGGCCTCGCCTACAACAGTCAGGTGATCAACACCTATGCTCCAAACCTCTGGCGCGCACCGTCGGATTTCGACACCACTCATCAGTTCAATGCGAACTGGCTGTGGGACATTCCCTATGGCAAAGGACGCCACTGGGGTGCAGGATCGAACAAGTTCGTAAACGCTATCTTCGGTGGGTGGGGCCTGAACGGTCTGTATCGTTGGACGAGTGGATTCCCATTCTCCGTCCAAGCCGGGGCCGGCTGGGCAACCAACTTTGAACTTGAAGGGTCTTCCGTTCTTGTTGGCCCGAAGCCGGCGACCGGCGTGTATCGCGACGCAACGGGTGATCCCACAGTATTTAAGGATCCCACCAGTTTCTCATGTGCATGCGGTCCTGGGACTCTGGCCGGAGCTACCTGGCGAGCAACTCTCCCGGGAGAAGCAGGACAACGGAACAATTTTCGCGGACCTGGCTTTTTCGGAATCGACGGTGGATTATCGAAAACCTGGAACTTCACGGAAGAAAAACTGCTCAGGTTTTCGTGGGAAGTGTTCAATCTGACGAACTCCGTTCGGTTCGATGCCGCTGGATCGCTGATCAATCAGGATCTGGTCGACATTACGGAATTCGGCAAGTTCAATACGAGCCTGACGCAGCCTCGGGTCATGCAGTTCTCCCTGCGTTTCGCTTTTTGAGGACAAATGCGTCCGAGTAGTAAACGGGGACGGCGGGAGCCGTCCCTTAATTTTTCGTGGCTCCGCTGGAGCGCAAAACGCATTGCCGAAAAGGGGGCCAGCAGGAATGCAGACAGGGAAGAAACGCGAAAACCGAACTCTACGCCAGCGGTGAGTCGCTCATGCGGAACCGGGTCCTTACGTGTTCCGAGATCAACTCGATGGCGCCGCGATTTTTGATCGGGTCGGCGTGTGCTAGGTATTTCATGGCTTCGACGAGCAGACGCTGTCCTTCTACGTATCGAGGATCGGATGTACGTTCCCGGCGTTTATTTCCCAGCTTAGGAGGGACAGTGATCGTAAAAACTTTGGCCATGAAGTAACCCTACAAATGTTGTGTCAGTATATCGTCTGCACTTTGAATCTCGAACTACTTTCTTCCCCTTTAGATGCAATAAGTTAACCAGTCGGTGAAACAATTTGCGTTTTGCCGGTTGTTTTCAGCCGGAAGACATCGTCGTTGATTTTTCCATTCATCCGAATCGCCGAATACTTGCAAAGCCGATAGTCGCCCTGGGGCGTGAAGAATTGTTGTTGCACCGATACGCCCTTATCAGGATCAATCCACAAAATCATCCGGTTATACTTGTCGCGGACTTTATCTGACTTGGGCACCAGATTCAGCTTGGCAGTCTTTACGCCGTTGACGGTCTCGTCGCCCGCATACGTAACATCGAATTGTTTCTGTAGATCCTCTCCACTTCCGCCGAAGCCGAGCACGAGAAAGCTGTCTACGGCAGCTCGATTCTTGCCAAGATCGTAGACCATCTCCTGTTCAGTCTTCGGCGTATACATGCGGACCTTGCCCTCGCTGAACAGGATAAATTTCGCGTCAGGCTTCACCTCCGCCGCACTCGGTCCTGACTTCTTCACGTCGGCCATCATCTCGATGTTTTGTTTTACGCGGCGGTAATAAATGCTTCCGGTCTCGACATCGACCATGTCATCGATCACCTTCTGGTAGTTGTCCCACTCGAAATCTGCCTCGGCGGTGTGGAAACTGGCAGATACGGCGTCCATCTTCCGAAGAACAGCTTCGAGCGCAGCCGAATCGCCGGATTTTTGCGGAACCGCGCTCCGGAAAAGGCTGCAATCAAATCCAGCCATTACGGGCACGCTGGCAGTGGTGTCAGTTGGAGGGATACCGAAAGAAGCGCTGAGGATGGCAACCGGAAAAAGAAACGCGGCAATTTTCATTGGAGGTCCAATCGCAGCACGACGCGAGCCCTTTGCTAATCTCGTTTTGCCAGAACCTTGTAGCTCTGTACTTTTCCCTTATGGTCTTTAACCGCCTCATAACTCACGATCGAAACGGCCCCTGAAATTGGCTCGATGATGCGTAACAATTGGTCTCTGACAGATGGATCATCTCCATCGCTTACCGCATTCGCCTCAACCTGGTACAGAAGATGCCCCTCCGCGTCGGAGGTCACGATTACCTCAGTCGGATGCGGATTCCGCGAGATGGGTTTGTCATTGAAGTTGATCACGCGCGGCGAGAAGAAAATGAAGATCAGGATCAGCGTGACCATGATGTCGTAGTGAAGGGTTCCCCGCTCATGCTGCCACAGAATGTACGAGCGGATTGTTCGCCAGATGCCGTTCATGGGGAGGCGCGTGCCAGGTGCATCGGTCGTGATTTCAGATCTGTGCAAGTGTACTCGCTCCTGCTTGCAGCGCCTAGTTCCTAGCTACTGCTAATCAGTGTCAGATTCGCCCGTCGTAGCTCGAAGCCAGTCGAAGCTAAAAGCTCTTAGGAGTAATCTTGTCCGCCCCGATGTAGGGGCGCAGTGCGTCCGGAATCAGCACGCTTCCATCGGGCTGCTGATAGTTCTCGACGATCGCCACCCAAGTACGACCCACGGCCAACGCGCTGCCATTGAGCGTATGTACAAATTCCGTCTTGTTCTTGCCCTCGGGACGGAATCGTATGTTCGCCCGGCGCGCCTGGTATGACTCGAAGTTTGAGCAGGAAGATATCTCTCGAAACAGCTGCTGCCCCGGCATCCACACTTCAATGTCATACGTTTTCGCCGACGATGCTCCCATATCTCCCGTGCATAGGGCGACAACCCGGTAGTGCAGTCCCAGTTTCTGCAGAACCTCCTCCGCATTGCGCGTGAGCTTTTCATGCTCTTCGTACGATTTTTCCGGATGCGCGAACTTCACCAACTCCACCTTCTGAAATTGATGCTGCCGGATGATGCCGCGTACATCTTTTCCATACGATCCCGCCTCACTGCGGAAGCAAGGGGTATAGGCGGTCAATGAAATCGGCAGCCGAGACTGGTCCAGCACCTCATCGCGATAGAGGTTAGTAACCGGAACTTCCGCTGTAGGAATCAGCCAAAGGTCCTTCTCCCCATGCGGTACCCGGAAAGAGTCGGCGGCGAATTTAGGCAACTGCCCGGTTCCGTACATCGAATCCGAGTTCACCAGATACGGCGGCAGCACCTCTGTATATCCATGCTCGCGAGTGTGCAGATCGAGCATGAAATTAGCGAGTGCTCGCTCGAGTTTCGCTCCAAGATCCCAGTAAACCGCAAACCGTGCGCCGGTGAGCTTTACCGCCCGCTCCAGGTCCAGAATCCCGAGCTCAGCGCCAAGGTCCCAATGCGGTTTCGGAGCGAAATCAAACTTCGGCGCCGTCCCCCAGCGCCGCACTTCGACATTGTCGTCGGCACTGCGTCCAACTGGAACAGAGGCATGGGGAATGTTTGGAATTCCAGCCATGATGTCGCGAAGTCGCACATCGAGATCACCAGCATTTTTTTCCAGCGTGGAAATCTGCTCTCGCAGCTCTTTGGTTTGCGCCATGGCGGCCGTAGCATCCTGCCCAGACTTTTTGAGCCTGGCAATCTCTTCGGACGCCTTGTTGCGTTGCGCCTTGCTGGTTTCAGCCTCGGTAATCGCCAGTCGCCGCCGGGAGTCCACTTCCCGGAAGTCTTTCAGCACCGCGGCTGGATCCATTCCGCGTTGGCGCAGTTTCTCTTCCACCAGCGGCAGGTTTTCGCGAACAAAATTCAGGTCAAGCATTGGAATCAATACTTTATCGGAAAACCGCAGCGAAATGCACGTATGTCATTGAGAAACCGTCCGTTTGGTGGGATGATCAGTCCCACAGGTGCCTTATGTCAGACAAACCCCATCCCGGAATCAGCATGCACAAACTGCCAGTCGGCGGAGGCTTTGTGGGAATACTCTTCGCCGCGGGCAGCGCAGCGATATTTCTGATTGGACTCCCGAGCCTGTGGTATTTCATCGCATTCAGCGCCGGATTAGGAATAGCTATCGCCGCCCTCTTCAGCTACTTCCGCCAAAGCAGATCAGACCGCAACCAACCGTTGTCAATTTTGACCGGCAAGAAAAGCAGTCCGATCAGCAAGTTCCGCGATAACGGAAGTCTTTTTCACGCCGTTCCTAGTGAGGCGACGATTTAGCCGGCACGCGCTGCTGAAGCCGGGCGTGCGTATGGCCATACAAGAGCAACACGAGGTTTGGTCGCTTCGCCGAATAAACGAGAGTCGAAACGGGGAACGGACTTCATCCTCGTGCTTTGGCGAATCTCCCTCTCCTGTGTAAACTACGTTCGCGATGAGATCATCCCCCGAGTCGCTCACCAAACGACTTCTGATTGCACTCCTATTTTTTCTGGTCGTTGGATCACCGAATTTTACAGTCGCCTCTGCCTATAACGGTCATCCCAAACTTATCGTCATTATCGTGATTGACCAGTTTCGTGGCGACTACCTGGAGCGCTATCACGATCAGTTTGGTGATGCCGGGTTCCGGATGCTGGTGGATCACGGCGCTTACTTCCCGAACTGCAACTACAATTACGCCAACACCCGTACGGCTCCCGGGCACGCTTCGATCTACACCGGAACCTACAGCAGCGGACACGGCATCATCGGCAACGAGTGGCTCGATCCTAAAAAGAAGAAAATGGTCACCTCCGTGGAGGACGAGGATACAAAGCTTGTCGGCATCTCTGGCGACAAGACCGGCGCGTCGCCGCACAACTTGCTCGCCGATACCCTGGGAGACGAGCTCAAACTTGCCACGCAGGGAAATGCCAGAGTGTTCGCGCTTTCGTTGAAAGATCGCGCTGCAATCCTTCCCGGAGGCTACGCCGCGAACGGCGCTTACTGGATCGATCCACAAACCGGTTCATGGATCACTTCGACCTACTATCGCCCCGACTTGCCGCAGTGGGTACAAAATTTCAACTCGAGCCGCCCCGCGAAGTTCTGGAATCGTGAATGGAAAGATTCGCGAGGGACAATTCTCGGCTCCACCGCGCACCGCAAAAACGCCAACGGGTCCGACGCGGGATTTTATGAAGTCGTAGGCTCGACCGGCTTTGGCAACGAATACGAACTCGAGTTCGCCAAAGAACTGATGGTTTATGAAAACGTCGGCCGCGGCCCGGCTACCGATTTGCTTGCGATCAGCCTGTCTCCGAACGACAGCCTCGGACATGCCCTCGGCCCCGACACGCCTCAGATGGCACAGATGGCTCTCGATCTTGACCATCAGTTAGCCGATTTTTTCAATTTCCTCGGGCATCAGGTTGGACTTGCCAACGTCTGGATCGCCCTCTCGGCGGATCACGGTGTCTCCACACTTCCCGATGCGGTGAAAAAGCAACATATTCCTGCTGCCAATCTCGGCGCTTCGAAACTCGAAGAGCAAATCAATAACACGCTGAGCACGAAATTCTCGCCCGGCCATCCTGCTCATTACATAAAACTCGATTACCCGGACGCGTGGCTCGATGAGGATGCCTTCACCGCCGCGCACCTGCGCGAGAAAGACGCAGAGATTGCGGTTGGCGAGGCGCTCAAACAGGTGGGTCTTCGCGACTACTACACCAAATCACAGTTAGCCGAAGGCGAAGCTCCGAACACGCCGGTGGGGCACAAATATCTGAACAGCTACTCGCCGGTTGGTAGCTGGTATGTGCTGGGCGTTCCTGACTTCTACACAGTGGGATCGGCGAAAGGCACCGACCATGCCTCTCCGTACAATTACGATACGCATGTGCCGCTGGTCATGTACGGTCTGCCTTTCCGCGCAGGCACATATCGCAACGCCGCCGAACCCATCGATCTCGTTCCTACGCTCGCATCGCTATTAGGCATCAATCCTCCGACGGCCTCTGTTGGCCGCGTGTTGACCGAAGCTCTTGCTCCCTCTCGCAGAGAAGGAGAGCCCCAGCCATGACAGCGAAAAGCACAGGCCTGGACCTGAGCGTTAATGTTGCCGGAGTCGCACTAAAAAATCCGGTCATCGCGGCCAGCGGCACCTTCGGCTACGGCGTTGAGTTCGAGGATGTCGTCCATCTGAGTAAACTTGGTGGCTTCGTCGTAAAGGGTCTTTCGAAGGAGCCAATGATCGGCAATCCTCCGCCGCGTCTCTGGGAGACGGCCGCCGGCATGCTCAACGCTATCGGCCTGCAGAACATTGGCGCTCAGGCCTTTCTCGAAGAGAAACTGCCGCACCTCCGCGACATCAATAACATTGTGGTGATGACCAACGTCTTCGGATACGCTCGGGAAGACTACGAACGCACCATCGAAATTCTCAACGACGGCGAAGGAATCGCCGCCTATGAACTCAATGTTTCCTGCCCGAACACTGCCCATGGAGGCATGCAATTCGGCAGCGACCCGCGCTCCCTCGACGAAGTCGTAACCACGGCCAAACGCGTCGCCAAACGTCCGCTGATCGTGAAGCTTTCGCCCAACGTTACGAGCATCGCGCAGATGGCTTATGTGGCGCAGGAGTCCGGTGCCGACGCTTTGTCTCTGGTAAACACCTTCGTCGCCATGGCTATCGATCCTGAAACGCGCAAGCCGCGCATTGCTAACGTGACGGCCGGCCTGTCAGGCCCGGCCATAAAGCCGATTGCTGTCCGCATGGTTTACGACGCCGCTCACGCCGTGAAGATTCCTGTCATCGGTATGGGAGGCATTTCGAAGCCTGAAGATGTCATCGAGTTCATGCTCGCCGGAGCGACCGCCGTCCAGATCGGTACCGCCAGCTACTGGGACCCCTGCGCCACAGAGAAGATTGTCGATGGCGTGGAAGAGTGGTGCTCGGAGCATCATGTTACCCGCATCGCTGATTTGATCGGTGGGATGGTGATGGAGTAAAAATCCTGAAGATGGCGGCCGGTAACTGGGGTTATCGTCCGCGCGCGTACCAGATCGATCCGGGCGAATTGTAGTTCCTGCCTTCGCCCCACACAGCGTGCGTGTTGGCGTCGCTGTCAATCGCCAGGCCGAAATAATCTCCGAAGGGGAAGCGGTAGCCCGTGAGCAGAACGTAATCGTATCCCGCAACTGGGCCCGAAAGCTGGGCCTCGCCGCTCCAGCTGGCGCCGCCGTTGGTCGATGACCGGTAGAAGGTATTCCAGAGCATGTGCTTGGGCCGTTCCGGCTCATACATCCGGGCGTCCATCCACGCGATTCGCACATCGCCTGACGTCCCGGCCACAATCGCAGGAAACCCGTGTTCCACTCCCGGTGGTGCATCGGATACGTTGCTGCGCGCCGACCAGGTCACGCCATTCGTCGTGGAAGACGCAAAATAGATCCGCTCTGGACCGCCGTTCACGCTTCCTGCGTTCCACAGCGCGTATAAAGCTCCCGCTGCGTCCGAGGTCAAAGCAATCTGGGGACCCAGGAATCCTGTTCCGCAGCCTTGGGATTCGCATCCCGGAGGAGCGCTCGACTGATCCAGCCGTTGTGTCGTCCAGCTGCGACCGCTATCGCCGGATCGGCTGACATAAATATTTACCGGCCGTGACTGCACATCCGTGCGTGCATACGCCGTCCATGCGAAAAACACGTTGCCCGCAGGATCAATGGTTGCTCCGCCCGCCAATGATGATCCGGCATCTTCGTTGGGGTTGACCGAAACCACGGTGAACGTCTGCCCCGCGTCATGCGATGCCGAGACCAGAAATCTTTCTTCGTGATTGAATCCAACGTACACATCCGTGCCGCGTACGGCGAGAACTGGCTTGTCTGTATCCTCGTGTCCGCGCTCTGCCCATGAGAACGACCATGTCCGTCCGAAATCCAGCGAACGCGCGACCACGATATCCCGCTTATCGTTTTGTAGCCACGATGCATATACGGTTTGCCGATCCACTGGATCGACCACGATTTGCGGATCGAACTGTCCCGTAGGAAAAGGGAGCATTGCCTTCGACGGATGCCATGTCACGCCGTTATCGTCGCTGATCATCAGCGCCATCGCGGGTGCACTGCACTGCTGGCACTCCGGCACCGCGCCGTATTGCGGATAAAGAATGTAGACGTGCCCTCGGGCATCAGCGGCGATCGAGGGCTCCCACTGATCTCCGATCCGGTATCCCAGCCGAATCTGCGAAGTGAAATTGGAAGCGGCGAGCGCCGCGGACACACCAATGCAGAGAAAGAAAAAGGTAAGCGCGAGCGCGCGCCCGGCTCTGGATCGGAAATGAAAGCGCCCGGATGCCATACTGACTGGAGGGAATCCTGCAGGGAAGCCCTGACCGGAATCTATCCTGATTACCTCCGCCCGTCAATTGCCCGACCTGGCAATTCACGGTCGTTTTACAATACTGTGACTTTGCCGGAGGTTACGCCATCCAATACATACAGAAGCGCGTAACCACGGTAATGCGTGTTCCTGCCGTCAGTTTTGGGGAGATTCGACAATGGAGAAGGCCACATTTGCAGCAGGTTGTTTCTGGGGAGTAGAAGCTACTTTCCGCCAATTGCCAGGAGTCGCTTCGACCCGGGTCGGCTACATCGGCGGACATACGGAAAATCCGACCTATAAAGAAGTTTGCACCGATAGTACCGGTCACGCCGAGGCGGTCGAAGTCGAATTCGATCCCGCAAAGATCCGTTATGCGGACCTGCTGAATATCTTTTGGGAGAACCACGATCCTACGCAGCGCAACCGCCAGGGCCCAGACTGGGGTACGCAGTATCGCTCCGCAATCTTCTTCCATTCTCCTCAGCAGCAGGCGGAGGCGCTGGCCTCGAAAGAAGCCTTGGAAAAAGCTCACCGCTATTCCAAGCCGATTGCCACTCAAATTGTTCCGGCTGAAAAATTCAATGAGGCTGAGGAGTATCACCAGCAGTATCTGGAAAAGCGGGGTTTGGCCAGCTGCCACGTTAAGTCGTAACGTCGGCTTCCGGAATTTGCGGGCGGAAGAAGAACAGCAGGATGAATCCACCGAGATAGTAGGGGCCGGTCGCCTGCAGGTTCCCGCCCATGAAGTGCAACGCCAGCCCGAAGAGGGCGAGCGCTTCGCACAACGCATACGTCGCAATGTAACCCGTGGTCCATTGGCTCAGAGTCAGGCGGTCGTCTGGTTGTGTCGCGAGGCTTGCGGCAGCTCGGAATACCAGGGTGCGCCGTACCACGAAGATGATCCCAATTACGGCCACGGCCAACGTGGCAAACAGATAGCTCATCGAAGGGTCGAGCCTGCGTCCCAAGGGCTTTACGACTTGCCCCACACCCACGTACAAGAGGATGCTGGCGATCATCGCCCACTGCAACACTCTCAGCGTTGTCAGAGCGCGCGTCATAAATTCATTCTCGCTTG
>JASLEQ010000405.1 GCA_030151135.1 Candidatus Sulfotelmatobacter sp.
TCTTCGACCGCTATTTTCAGGCGTTTCCCGACCTCAAGAACGGATCGCAGCCCGCTCTCACCCCGGAAACTCGTATTGAGCCCGGGGACACCGTCAACCGCACCATCATCGTGGGATATCCGAAAACATTAAGCGAATTCAACCAGCGACAGTCCGTCAGCGTGATTATTTGGCCATACAATGAAACCGTTCCCATCGTCCTCACCAAATAGCCGCTTGCATAAATGGGTCCGGATAGGTTTCCATAGCGGCATGAAAATATTCCGCTCTTTTCTCGCTTCCCTTCTAGTGGTCTTGTCTTTCGCCGCGTTGGCACTCGCCGCGCCCGCACCGAAGAATGGCGACTATTTCTTTTACATCGGCTCCTACACCGGCAAAGACAGCACCAGCAAAGGTATTTCCCTCTACCGCTACAACGCGACGACACACGACGTCACTGCTCTGGGGACTGCTGCCGAAACCACAAGCCCATCTTTTCTCGCCATCAGTCCCGACACCCGCTTCGTGTACGCCGTGAATGAAGTTGGCGACTACAAAGGACCGAACAGTGGCGGCGTGAGCGCCTTTTCCGTGGACCGCTCCACGGGCAAGCTGACATTTCTGAACGAAGTGCGATCGCGCGGCGCAGGCCCCTGTTACATCACGATCGACAAGACTGGAAAGTGGGTCCTCGTGGCAAATTACGATGGTGGAAGCGTGGCCGTTTTCCCCGTGCAAAAAGATGGAAGCCTCGGCGACGCCGTCTCGTTCGATCAGCACACCGGCCATGGAGCCAATCCCCAGCGTCAGGAAGCGCCTCACGCCCACTCCATTGATCTCTCGCCGGATAACCGTTTCGCTTACGTGGACGACCTCGGGCTTGATGAATTGATGGTCTACAAATTTGACGCCGCTACCGGCAAACTTACTCCTAACGATCCGCCGTACGCGCAACTCGATCCCGGATCCGGCCCGCGCCATTTCGCACTCGCCAGGTCCGGAAAGTTCGCCTACGTCCTCAGCGAGATCAAGGGCACCGTCACCGTATTCTCCAACGATCTACAAACCGGCACCCTGCACAAGTTACAAGTAATCACGACCCAGGCGCCGGGGTTCAAAGGCGAAATCGAAGACGCCGAGATCGAGATTCATCCCTCCGGCAAATTCCTTTATGCCTCGAACCGCGGAGACGGTAACAGCATTGCGGTGTTCGCCATCGACCCCGCCAAAGGTACGCTCACCCCGATCGAAGTGACATCCACAGAAGGCAAGGCGCCCCGTCATTTCATGTTCGATCCAACCGGAACCATACTCTTCGCAGAAAATATGAGCTCGAACAATGTCGTGCTGTTTACGATCGATCAGCAAACAGGCAAACTCACGCCGACCGGTAAGAGTTTTGAGGTGGGTCAACCCGTGTGCTTGAAGTTTTTGGTAGCGAAATAGTTTGCGGCACCGACTGGAGTTCTGTCACAAATAACCAAGGCCCATGTTCTTCATGCGTAAACGATCTCTCAGCCACGGCGAGCAGGCGATTCTCGGAATAATCCAAGAGGGATATGGGCCGCAAAACAGTTTGGAGAACGTCTTTTTCACGGACGGAGGCCACGCTGTCCTTTCTGTGAAGGCACGTGACGGGACGTCACCCTGATAGCGAACCTTTCGAACCTAGCAGCTTGGCCCGCCAATGGCACCATTGCGACCGACCACGAGCTGAAGAGTGAATAGTTGCGCTTAGCTGATTGAGTGGCGATAGGCGAGCAGAGCCTTCTCAGAATTGGAGGTCGTTTACTGCTTCTTCTGAATTCCTCGTCTCCTCACCAAATGCGTGTTCGCGTCGGGCTTTATTTCGTCATACTTCAGGCACGAGATCGAGCCATCCACTTCCAGCACCGCCAGCGCGGTCTGATCGACGCACGAAATCCCATGCTCTCGCAACGCCCGATTCAGTTCATCCATGCTGACGTGTTCCTTCGCCATGTGCGACTGGATCACCTTCCCATCATGCACCAGCAGCGACGGCTGCCCCTGAACAAACCGCCGGAACCGCCGGTTCGCGCCCGATAGCTCGGCGACGAAATAATTCAGAATCAGCAGGGTACCGGCCGCAACCGCGCCGCCCATCAGCGACGTGTCGGGCCCGGTCATGGCGTTCTGTACGGAATTGGAAAGCAGGAGCAGGAGCGTGAGATCGAAGGGCGTCATCTGCCCGACCTCACGCTTGCCGCTAAGACGTACGCCAGCCAGAACCAGCAGGTAGATCACTCCGGTGCGCAGCACGATCTGCGCCAGTACATGCCCGCCCGGGAAGTACGCGGAACTCAATTGCCGGATACTCCGCCCGCGGTCACTGGCGTCGGGGCGTTCTTCGGAGTGCTCAGGTAACCCGTCACTTTCTTCTTATCAACCGTCCAGACGACCAACTCGAACAGGAGGTGATCACGTCCCGAATAAAACTGGATCGGCTCCGCAATATTGCGGTCCCTTTTCTCGATCGTCTTGTCATCCGAAGTCACGTTCATCGTGAACTTCTCTCTCTTCGGATCGGTCTTCTTCAGCTGCAGGCTGACGGTCGAGACCGGCTGCGGCTTCGCACCTTTCAGCAGCGTGAACTCGTAATAGTTCCGGTCGCCCTTATGCTTCAGCACTTCCAGGTCAGAGCGGGTATTCGCGATCAGGCCGCTCTGCACGCCCAGGTCGCCGACCGCGCTCTGCAACTTTGCCTTGGTCGCCTCAAGATCAGCCTTGGTCGATCCCAAGTCGGTCCTTACGCCCCCAACGTCGGTCTTCACTCCTGCGACATCGCCACTGACCGCCGTAATCTGCGCCTTCTGTGCCGTCTGTTCCTGCTGCAGCCGAATCTCCGCCGCACGCTCCTCGGCCTGCAATTCCCTCGCCCGCTGGGCCAACTCTTTCTTCGTCATGCCGGCCTGCCGCGCCAGGGTTTCTTCCTGGGCCTCGGCCGTCTGCATACGGTTCTGCAATTCCTTGACCTCCGCTTGGCTCGCGCCCAGCTGGTCATTCAGTTTCGCTATCGAGAGATGAGTGGTATAGAGCACATACGCTGTCGCCGCTACAACCACGATGGCCAGCACCACCAGAACCCACTTGCCCGCGTTCGACTGCGTCTCCATGTGTACATGTGCGCCTTCGTCGGCCATAGACTTCCTCCTTTGGGATACGAAAAAATCTATAAGTTGCAGGGATGGTTAATTGTTTAGCACGTACGATGCACTGTCAATTACCTGATAGGATGCACGGAATCTCGCCGGAGTTACCGCCGCAGGGTTAGAGCTTGTTGCAGAGAAGGCTCGGGGTCCCGCCGGATGCTGTCGGCAGTTTTCCCCAGCCGCTTTTCAAGCTTTACTTGAACGCCGGAAATCGAATCGGGCAGTGGAGACTTTGAAACCTGCCTCGCCTCCGATTCCGCCTTTAACAGGCAGGCATACACCAGCCGGTCCGAAAACCCGGAGTCGTCCAGGAATCGGCCATAGGTGAACCAGTCCACCGCCGCGGCTTCGCTGTCCGTGTCCACGCTATCCAGTTGCAACGCCTTTTGATAGAGCTGCAGCGCATCGTCGAGCCTGCCGCTTCGCCCGAGCAATCCGGCCTGGTTCACATCGGCCACGCTCTCCAGCTTCGGTTGCTTCGCCTGGATCGCTAATTGCTCAGCCATGGCATACGATTTCAACGCAAAGTCCGTCTCCGACGCGCGGGCCTGGCAATCCGCCATTCGCAGAATGATTCCGATGATGACGTCCACCTGCGGTCTGCCCCCCGCCTCCTGTTGCGCAACACTTTCCAGATAGCTGCGGTAATGCGTCGCGGCCTCCTGTGGCTTGCCTTGCCGGTCCAGTTCCTGCGCAAGATACAGGTGCGCCAGCGGTTGGTTGGAATCGAGCATCAGGGCCTGCTTCCAATCGGCAACCGCCTGGTCAGAGTGATCGAACTGCAGGGCCAGAATGCCATGATCCACCAGCAGGTTCGGATCCTTCGGATGATACGTGAGCGATGCTTCCGTCAAGCGGTACGCCTCGTCCAGTCGCTTTGCCTCAAGCAGGTACTTGAGCAAAGCCTGCCGCGGCCCCGGATCCGTAGGGCTGATCTCCATCGCCCGCCGTAGAGACCGCTCTGCCTTCTCTGCGTCGCCGGTTTCCAACTGTTTGCGCGCGAGTTTCATCTGCAATTGGCTATCGAACGAATCCAGCCTCGCGGCCTTCTCCAGCGCCGCCGCATCGTCATTGCGCAGCAAAAGGTAATGCCGCACCTGATCGACGCTTCCCCATACCAGAAGTAAAATTGCCGCGCTCACTTGCAAGCGCCGCGCCGCCTTGCTGGTTCCTGCCATCCATCGAAGCCGCGCCACGGCAGTTCCCTGGGCGCTCGCCAGCGCTTCCGAAACCTGCTCCCGAGAGTTCAGCAGTAACGCCGCAATCCGTCCATCCCTGAGCTTCCAGATCACTCCGTCGAGGATGAAATGATGGATGTTCACCAGGGCGGTAAAAATCAGAAAGCTCGTCGTAAAGTCCTGATGGAAGGCTCGGCTCGCCACCCACGGGCCCGGAATAAAGAGGGCAATGCCGCCCACCACCAGCACGCCAAAATAAGCAAGCTGCCGCCATCTGCTACTTTTGCTTTCCGCTTTCCTCCCTCCAGCTTCACGGCGCGCATAGTAGCTGGTGATCCACAAATATTGCGCCGAGTGCATGATCGCCAGAATCCCGGTGCTGTATCGACTCTGCGGCAGATCCAGATGCTTCAACAACAGCACGCACGCTGGCAGTAGGAACCATAAAAACTGCGAAGAAAAAAGCGTAAGAGCGGGCGCCAGCGGACGCCAACCCGCCTGGCTCGCCAATCGCCTCAGTCCGAATCCTGCAAGCAGCACAAACGCTACGATCAGGAGGACCTGTTCCCACTTGCTCACAACGGCCGGGATGCCAAGCGAAAGAAACAGCGGATCGCTGGAGTGCCCTGTGTGGAACCCGAGGAACAGCACCAGGTACGAAACGATAAACGCGCCATAGATCGCGCCGCGAGTGTGCTTGTCCGGATTCGCGCCGGCGCGCCGCGCAAACATCATGAACAGCCCGTAGTTCTGGCCGCTGTAATGCCACGGGCTCCACGTCAGATAGATCGTGAAAATCCACGGCAGAAGCCGCACCCAGTAATGCGAAGCCAGCAGCGTCAGGACGATCAGTCCGGTCACGTGCACGGTGAACGTGCGGTACTTCTCAAAATCTTCCGCGCGATGATACGCCCGGTAAATCGTCGCCATGTAATGCGGATAGTTGACGAACAAAGCCAGCCCGTAAAACACAATCGACCACATCCGCGCATTTGCGGGCAGAGAGAAGTAGGAAATCAGCAGCAGCGGCAGCGACCACGCGCCGCAGCCCACAATCAAATCGAGCCACGGATTGTAGATCCACAACGCACTTGCCTGCTTAACCTGTCGAGACTTTCCCATGTCGTTCGTCACTCACTCTCGGCCACAACTCGGCCCCTCGGCCTCGATCCGTCTCACAATCAATTTTGTATGGCTTGACGAAATTATAGGTGGGATATCACGCCAAACAGGTGTGCCTGCGGGTGCGAGACGGGTAACGAAAGTAATGCGGAATCTGTGCCGAAATCCCAATGGTCCCGAGAGTTAGGACATTGCTCGGATGGACTCTTCACCGCATGCGCGCGGAGATATTGCTAATCGAATCGCCAGCGCGTCGATTTCGTCTGGAAGTACTTCTCCCAGAGCGCGAAAACCACTTTCGGCTTCACCATGAAAACGGGCTCTTTCATCGACAGCATATCGTCTTTCATCTTCGAAAGATCCCAGTCGTACTTGCGCTCGTAGGCAGGAATCATCTTTCGGCGCGCCGCAACGTCGGCAATCTCCGCCACTCCCTCCACGATGATAGCTTCCTCTGCCTTCTCGGTCGCAATAACGCATCTCGCGTTCCCCGCGAGATTCTGCGCCTTGCGCGATTTGCTTCCCGTGCTGAACAGAAAGCGCCCGTCCTGCCACAATCCCCATATGACCATCACGTGCGGAGAACCATCCGGCCGAACGGTTGTGATCCAGTAATTATGGGATTTCTTCAGCCGCTGCTCCGCCCATGCCCACGACAGCAGTCCCTTGGAGCCTTCCGGCAGTCCGTAACCGGGCATCAAAGGACGGCTCGATTTAGGATCTTGCGGCGGTTGCGCTTTTTTCTTCACAGCCATGAAGGACACTTGAATGTTGAAAGTTGTCGATGTCTTGAACCCAGAAGCCAGAGGCTAACGGCAAAAGCCATCTCACAAATTTTTCTTCGTCCACTGATCAATGCGCTCGAGCGCCTGCTGCAGGTTCTCCATCGAGTTCGCTACGCTGAAGCGCAAAAAGCCTTCGCCATATTCTCCGAAGGCCGTGCCGGAAAGTGCCGCGACCCCGGCCTGCTCCAGCAGCGCGTCCGCGAGCGCCTTCGATTTCCATCCCGTCTTGCTGATGTTGGGGAACACGTAGAATGCGCCCTTGGGCATGCGGCAGGAAAATCCTTTGATCCTGTTGAGCCCGGCCACCACCATGTCGCGCCGGCGCTGGAACTCATCCCGCATGCGATCGACCGAACTCTGGTCGCCTTGGATGGCCTCGATACCTGCGACTTGCGTAAAGCTGGCCGTGCAGGAATTCGAGTTCGTCATCAGCCGCGTGATGTGCGCCGCCAGATCCGGCCGCATCACGCCATATCCCATGCGCCATCCGGTCATCGCATAGGTCTTCGAAAAGCCGTCAAGCAGGATGGTGCGCTCCTGCATCCCCGGAACGGACATGATCGAAAAATGCTCGCCGCCATCAAAGAGCAGGCGGCTGTAAATTTCGTCCGACAGCACCATGATGTTCCGGTCGCCAATCACTTTCGCGACCTGCTCGATATCGCGGCGGCTGAGAACTCCGCCCGTAGGATTCTGCGGAGAGTTGATGATGATTAGCTTGGTCCGATTGCTGATCAGCGCAGCCAGTTCGTTCACGTCGAGCGAAAAATCACGCTCTTCCCGCAGGGCGATCGGAACCGCGCGTCCGCCCACGTAGTTGATCATCGACTCGTAGATCGGGAAGCCGGGATTCGGATAGATCACCTCATCGCCTTCATCGATCAGAGACAAGATCGTGAAGAAGATGATTGGCTTTCCTCCGGGAACCACCACGACCTCGTCTGCACTGACTTTCACCCCGCGAGTGCGGCTGACATATTCCGCCAGAGCCTGCCGCAGATCCGGTAGCCCGGCAGACGGGCAATAATGCGTCCACCCTTTGTGGAGCGCATCGACGCCAGCTTCCACCACGTTCGGCGGCGTATCGAAATCGGGCTCGCCAATCTCCAGATGGATGATGCTCTTTCCCTGGCGCTCCAGCGCCCGCGCTTTGTTCAGCACCTCAAACGCTGTTTCTGTACCAAGCCTGGACATGCGGCGGGCAAGCTGCAATTCGTGCTGCGTGGCTCTCTCCATGGCAGGAAAAACTCCTCAAAAACGCAAACGGCTCATTATACGCTGGCCATTTTCGGCCTGCTCGCCGGGCCCTCGTCTGGAGTCATTCCCGCCCCGAGTCTCAACGCTCTGTGTTCTGCACCTTCCGCTACAATTCGCACTCATGAATGGCTTAACGCTTTTCGGACTCTTCGCGGTGACGGCCATGGTCGTTTGCTACGCCCTTGAAAAGCGGAGTTCTTGGTTCATCCTCGCTTTTGCTGCATCCTGTGTGCTGGGCTCGATCTATGGATTTCTTCAAGGCGCCTGGCCTTTTGGCTTGGTAGAAGCAGTCTGGTCGGTCATTGCCGCCCGGCGGTGGTGGATCGTACACAAAACAGCCAGGAACAATGCTGCGCAGCGCAATCCGAATGAAAGTCAGGAGACACCGTGAGTATCTATCTCGAAGAACTTTATCTGCACCAGGAATGGGCCGACGCTGAGCATTGGCGCGCCTTTGAAGCATTCCCGCAAGCGCTGGACGATAAAGCGATCCGCGAGCGTCTGTTCCATATCCATCTGGTGCAACACGCCTTCTTGTGGATCACGGGACCGCGGACGAGCGGATTCGATCTCAAGAAGATTGAGGATTTCCCGACCACGTCTTCGCTGCGCGACTATGCCAAGAACGGCCTTGTGGAGCTACGGGAATTCGTGCAAAGAGTTGGCCCTGCGGAAGACTTGATCGACGTGCCCTGGTTCCAACCGCCCGCGAGGATTTCCATCCGCCACGCCTTGATGCAGGCCGCCATGCACAGTCATTACCATCGCGGCCAGAATGCAACCAGATTGCGCGAACTGGGCGGTGTTCCTCCCACCACGGATTTCATCGTGTGGTTACACAAAGGACAGCCCAGCGCTATTTGGGATTAGACGATCAGATTCGGGGCTTATTCCGAGACGCTGTGTTCTTCGTTTTGCGAACGGAGAACGCGGTCTACAGAATAGGGAGCACGGCGGCTGGGCTCGTAATAGTGCCGGACCTGCATCTCGCCGAGTAATCCAATCGCCAGCAAGTTCAGTCCACCAAGCAGAAGACCTAAGGCGGCCATCATGAGCGGACCGTGGGTGGCCATTACGTGCTCATGATGGATGAACTTGTCGAAGCCGATCCATCCGACCAAACCGGTTCCGGCGAAGATGCTCATCATGCCAAAGCTGCCGAAAAAATGCAGCGGGCGCGACAGATATCGCAGCAGGAAACGGATCGTGAGCAGATCAAAGAACACGCGGAACGTGCGCGTAATACCGTAATGCGAAACGCCGCGTTCCCGGTTCACGTTCTTGATGGGCACTTCACAGATAGTGGCGCCGTGCCAAGAGGCAAGTGCCGGGATGAAGCGGTGCAATTCGCCGTAGAGCGGAACCTGTTCGAGGATGTCGCGGCGATAAGCCTTGAACGTGGTGCCGAAATCGTGAATATCAACGCCGCTGATTTTCGCCATCATCCAGTTGGCGATCCGGCTTGGGATCCGGCGCATCCAGAAATTGTCGACGCGGTTCTTGCGCCATCCACTGACGATGTCATAACCCTCGGCGATCTTCTCGAGGAACATTGGGATGTCGTTGGGATCATGCTGCAGATCGCCATCCATCGCGATGATGTATTCACCGCGAGCGTGATCGAATCCGGCCGCAAGACCAGCCGTTTGCCCAAAGTTTCGCCGTAACTTTACGACGGTGACGCGGCTGTCGACGGCGGCTATTTCCCGCAGCATCGCAAACGTCTGGTCGCTCGAACCGTCATCGACTAAAACGATCTCAAAACTTTCGCCATGAGTTTCCATGACGACCTTCAGCCGATCGTAGAGGTCGGTGACGTTCTCCTGCTCGTTGTGTAGGGGAACGACGATGGAGTATTTAGGCACCGTTTCTAGATTATAGCGGAAAGGCAGTTCGCGTTTCTCTTCTGCTCAGTTCTCACCTGGGTACGCCCTCAAAAGCATGAGCGACCCTAACCGTCTCCTCGTAACTGTGGAAACAAACTCGGCGACCT
>JASLEQ010000422.1 GCA_030151135.1 Candidatus Sulfotelmatobacter sp.
GGACATCGTTATGTCCTCACAACATATGTGTATTCGAGGGAGGTGTACCGGTTGGGCGAGATCTTCCACTCGAGTAAACATCCGGTGAGCAGCGAATTAGGGGGGCAGGCGGTACCGGCGGATGTGCGATTCGTATTGGAAGTGCAGGATATCAACCCAGCGGTTCCGGCGAGTCTGGTGGCTCCAGCCACCGTGCTCTATGACGATGTGCTCACGAACGCGGCGGGATTCTGCACATATGCATTGATAAACGCAATCAATATGCAATGCAGTATCGCATTTACTTATGTAACTCATATTCCGCTGGCGGAAGTACGAATTGCGTTACCGAACGCAGGCTATGTTACAGAGATCGTGGAATCCCTCTCAGATGGCGGACAGTGCGCGATTGCGAGTTCAACGTCACTGGATTTTTATCCGCAATATCTGCCGCCATTGAATGCATTGATTGTGGCGAGCTACCGAGGGCGCGGAAGAGCGGTAGCGGAGATTGTGGACCCGGCGGGGATCGCGAACCTCGCGCGCGGAGGTGATGACGGCGTTCGCAGCAGTGTGCGGACGATGAAAATTCCATCGCCGCGCACGCAGGCAGATTGCGAGAATGCAGCGCTTGCAATATTGGATGATGCCAGTACGCCGGCGTGGAGTGGAAGTTACAAGACCTGGAACGATTTTTTGCCGGCATCGGCTGACGATGTATTTCCGGGGGATCTGCTGACGGTGGACGTTCCCTCAAGAGCTGCGATATTCAGCGCGGTCACGAGGAAGATCGGCGTAGAGATGGTCGATCCGGCAAATGATAGAGGGTTGTATGAGATCGAGTTCGAGACTGATTTAGCTTCGCCCCTGGGATACGAGGAGGCGGGAAGTACGACAGTGGTTCCACTGCAGAATTTACCTCCCAGACTTTCGACCAGTGAGGTCGGCAACTACTACTTAGCAAGCCTGACGGATGCGCAGGTGACTCAGGTTTCATCAACGACGGTGCAAGTGGACGCAGGAACGGCACCTGGCAGCAGTCAGGGGATCGAAGTCAGAATCCACGATTTTGGATGGGGGCCATCCAACGATCGAAATGTTCTGGGGCGGTTTACGACACAGACCTTCACGCTGCCTCGGCTTGCGCGGACACAGAATTACTTTCTCCGGCTATACGACGGGTCAACACCGCCGAAATACTCACGATATTCAGCCGCGTTGCATGTGGATTATCCGCTATGAGCGAAGCAATGTTTGTAAGGCAGAAACAACGAGAAATGAGCGAAAGAACCGCAGCGACGGGGCCTTATACCGCAAAAGACTTTCAGCTTGAGGTTCTGGACAGGCTGGCTGAAATGCAGAGCTTCGCTGAGGGCCTGCAGGTAACGTGGGAGAAAAAGCTCGAGGCGGTCAAAGAACATCGGCTGCTGAAGTTCGATAGCCGCACGTTGATTGCCTTGGGCGCCTTGGCGTTATCCATTGCCGGTTATGTGATCCAGAACGCCGGGAACACGGCGCGGCAGGAGTCAGAGATTGAGGCTACGAAAGCGCGCGTACTACGCCTGGAACAGATTGCGGCGACCAATACAGAGGCGCGGATTCGAACTGAGGTTCAGCTTGGCGAATTACGCGATGGACAGAATGAAATCAAAGCTCTGATCGAGGCGCATGATACGGCGAGCCGCAAGGGCGCGGCAAAACAGTAAGCATGCAGGCGGTGAGGGAGTAAGTACGGGTGCTTCGACTCTGCCGCGAGGTTCGCTTTCACTCGCCTCACTACTGGGCGCAACATGACGGTTGTTAAAAAGGAGGAATTATGAATTTCGTAAGTGTCTTATTACGGGCGATCGGATTCATTCCGTCGTTGATAAGTGGCATCGAGGGAATGTGCGCGAACAAATCGGGAGTTGAGAAAAAAGATGCGGCTATGAGCTTTCTGCAAAATGCGCTCGCAATGTCGGATGCGATTGCGGCGCGGGACATCGTCCAGCCGGAGCAATTTAAATCGGGAATATCCCAGATTATTGATGGCGTGGTGCTCTGTATGAATGCATCCGCGTGGGCAAAAGGGAAGAAGCCGGCAGAGATCACAGCCGGTAATTGAGCAGCACAAGACATTGCCATTGTGATGGAGATCGCCGGGCTCAGATGAGGCTGGCGCCACACAGTGGATTCCAGTTGTGGGACGACTGAGAAAGTCAAATCCCCACCCTGCCGCACAAGCCGCGACAAGGGTGGGGCACCCACTCAGTCTTTTAATTTTTTGCTTTAGCCAACTTCTTCGGTCCAGGTTTCGATGTTCTTCTTGACCTGAGCCATGAATTGGTCGGCGACCGCGCCGTCGATGAGACGGTGGTCATAGCCTAAGGTCAAGTGCACGACGGAGCGGATGGCGATCGAGTCGTTACCGTCTTTGTCGGTGATGACCATGGGCTGCTTCATGATTCCGCCGACACCCATGATGGCGGAGTTCGGCTGATTGATGATGGGCAGACCGAATACGGCTCCGAACTGGCCGGGATTCGTGATGGTGAAAGTGGATCCTTCGACATCTTCGGGCTTGAGCTTCTTGGTACGTGCACGCTCGCCAAGGTCAGTGATACCACGCTGCAGGCCGAGGAAGTTGAGGTCTCCGGCGTTCTTCAGCACGGGAACGATGAGACCCCAGTCGAGGGCGACGGCGATGCCGACGTTGATATAGCGGTGATAGCGGATGTTTTCGCCTTCGATGTTGGCGTTGATGATGGGCCACTGCTGAAGTGCCATGACCGCAGCACGAACGAAGAACGGCATGAAGGTGAGACGCGCGCCATGACGCTGTTCGAATCCGTTCTTGAGCTTATTGCGGAGATTCACGATGCGGGTGAAATCCACTTCGTACATGCAATGAACGTGGGCGCTGGTGCGGCGGGACTCGATCATATGATGCGCGATGAGCGAGCGCATCCTTGACATGGGAACGAGATCGCCCGGATAAGGTGCAGGTGCTGCCGGGCGCGGAGGCTCCGGAGCGGCGGCTGCGGGCTGAGCAGGAACAGGAGCGGGCGTCGAGACTGGTTGCGCAGATCCCTGGTGCTCGATGAACTGCATGATGTCTTGCTTGGTGATGCGGCCGCCGAGTCCGGTGCCGGTGACTTGCGAAAGATTGACGCCGTGCTCGCGGGCGATCTTGCGGACGAGCGGGGACGAGCGGGCCTCTTCGCCTTCTTCGTCCTGGGCAGAGGCCGCTGGAGCGGGCATCGGTGGAGGAGCCGGAGCTTGCGCCTGGGGCTTCGAAGGTCCCGAAGCCGGGGGCGGGGGAGCATTTGCTTCGAGCGTTTTTGATGCAGCTTTTGGTGCAGCGGCGCCTTCTCCATCGGCGGCAATGGTTCCGACGATGGTATTTACTCCCACGGTTGTGCCTTCGGTGACCTTAATTTCCTGCAAGACGCCGGAAGCAGGAGCTGGGATTTCGGCGTCGACTTTGTCGGTCGATATCTCAAAGAGAGGCTCGTCGCGCTGGATCTTGTCTCCAGGCTTTTTGAGCCATTTCGTAATAGTGCCTTCTACGATGGATTCTCCCATCTGAGGCATGATGATGTCAGTCGGCATGATTTCCTTCCATAAGGCCCACAGTCCCGCAGAGACGGCTGGGCGCAAACAGATATTATAACGTTCCCGGGAGTTGAAGTCCGTGGGCTATGTTGAAGCGTGACGCTGAGCTCACGGGTGACTACCGCGGGAAACGCCGGATGTTTCCCGATTAGTGATGATCGTGGTCGGCGTCTTTCAGAGGTTCCTTCTGTTCGGGCTCGGGGCCGGTTCCGAAGCTCGTCTTCCAGTACTCCTGAACCGCGGGCGGGAGCTTTTCCATGTGTGAGAGGAACATTGTGATTTTCCACATATCAGGCTCGGTCAAGGTTTTGTCCCAAGCCGGCATACCTGTGTATCGGACGCCGGTACGGATGGTGTAGAAGATGTGCCATTCGGGATCGTCAGGAGGATCGGAAACGAGATTGGGCGGGGGCGGATAGAAAGATGTGGACAAGGTAGAGGGCTTGCGATCGAGCCCCCCATGACACTGGGCGCAGTTCATTGTGTACAGCTTCATCCCGTCTTCCAGATTTTGATCAGTGGGCATCAGCGGATTTGTGACCCGAGGAGCGTGGCGCTCCATGGAGGCGTCGACGGCGCCCATGGCCAGGTGTCGCTCCCAATGCGGGGGTTCGACATTCGCATTGGAGGGAAAGAAGCCGAGCATGGCGTAGCCGAGTGCGGCAAGACTGATGGCGATCAGGGTGACGATTACACCGAGAAGGAATTTGCCCATGGTTAGCCCCTGGGTATTGTGGCAGATTGTCCGGGAGGTAGGCTAGAGCGACAAAAGGATTTCAGTGCACACCTTGCTTCATCCAGCTCAGGGCCAAGGAGAAAAGTCCTGTGCCGACCAGAGTGACGGCGAGGGAGGCGACAACGCGTAAGCCATGGCGCAAGCGGATCACAGTGCACAGTAGCAGCATGATGGCGATTTCGAGAACGATGAACGCCCAACCGTAGAGAGAGGCGCGAGCGGCTGCAGCTTGCCATCGGTCATGAAGTTTAGGGATTCCGGACCACGCACTGGAACAGGCCGTCCACCAGAGATATTTGAGGAAGCAGTTGGCCGCGATGAGCATCAGAGTTGCGCTGAAGAAAGCCCCGACCAGGCGTAAGCTGCCATTACTGCCGAGCGCGGCTTGCGATCGGCCATCACCGGCTAAGGCCATGTTCCTCTTTCCCGCGTTATCCATGACTGAACCGGTCCCGGTAGCTTGTTGTCCGGAGAGCTGCGATCGGTGTTAACAGCGGCTGAACGAAGGCATTCGCCCATCTACAGGTTAGTACGCTTTCAAGCGGCGAGATTCGCGGATTACGTCTTCCAACTTCGGTAAATAGTGATACTCTTGGGGCGGGGAGAAAGGGACGGCGGAGTCGAGGCCCGCGATGCGTACGATGGGTCCGTCGAGATCATCGAAGGCTTCTTCGTTGATGATGGCGGCGATTTCTCCGGCAATGCCTCCGGTGCGGGAGTGCTCGTGGAGGATGATGACTTTGTTTGTTTTCTTCACTGTTTGCGCGATGGCCTCGCGATCGATGGGGACGAGCGAGCGCAGATCGAGTATCTCGATCTCGATTCCGTCTTTCTTCAGGATGTCTGCGGCTTCGAGCGCCGTGTGGACCATGGCTGCGTAGGTGATGATGCTTAGATCTTTGCCTTCGCGTGCTACGCGGGCTTTTCCGATTGGGATTACATAGTCATCTACGGGGACTTCTTCCTTAATTCTGCGATAGAGATACTTGTGTTCAAAGAATATGCAAGGATTGTTGTCGCGGATAGCGGCTTTTATCAAGCCTTTCGCGTCGTACGGCGTAGCAGGGCAGATCACTTTCAGGCCGGGATTGTGGACGAACCACATCTCGGGATTTTGGGAGTGGAATGGGCCGCCGTGGACATATCCGCCGCTGGGGCCGCGAAGGACCAGAGGTGCAGGCGCTCCCCACAGGTAATGGGTCTTGGCGACCATGTTGGAAATCTGATTCATGGCGCAGGCGATGAAGTCCATGAATTGGAATTCGGCGACCGGGCGCATACCGGTGAGGGATGCTCCGAACGTTGCACCGACGATAGCGGATTCGGCGATGGGCGTGTCGATGACGCGCTCGGGGCCGAAGCGGTCGATGAAGCCGTCGGTGACTTTGAAAGCGCCGCCGTAAATGCCGATGTCTTCACCGAGGCAGAAGACGGTCGGGTCCTTTTCCATTTCTTCCCAGATTCCCTGGCGGATGGCTTCGAGGTAGGTTAGCTGCATGTTCGTCCTGAGTCGCGAGTCCCGAGTTGCGAGTTCAAACTTCTTTGAGGCGGATTTCGCGGATTTATGCGGATCTTGTTATTTCAAGTGCACTGCGGCTTCGGTTTCTTTGTAGCTTGCGCTTCCCTTTTTTACTTTTGGCATGCCGTATTTCGGTTTGATTTCGTGGCAGCCGTTTTCGCAGAAGACGCCGCCTTCAGCTGATTCTGGAGTTGGCATCGGCGAGTTCACCGCTACTTCTCTTTCCGCTTCGATCACTTCTTCTACTTCTCTGATCAGCGCTTCGTTTTCTTTCTGGCTTAGCCACTTCTTTTCTTTCACCAGATAATTCTCGAATCTCGCTAGCGGGTCGCGCTTTTTCCAGAAGTCGAACATCTCTTTTGGGACATAGCTTGCGGCATCGTGGATGGCATGGCCTTTCATGCGCATCATCTTGGCTTCGATGATCGTTGGGCCTTCGCCTTTATGCGCGCGGGCTATGGCTTCATGCGCGGCATCATAAACCTGGCAGGCGTCGGTGCCGTCGACGATCACACCGGGGATGCCGTATCCGATGGCGCGTTCAGCGAGATCCTGGCAGCGGTACTGCATGTTGCTGGGTGTGGAGTAGG
>JASLEQ010000432.1 GCA_030151135.1 Candidatus Sulfotelmatobacter sp.
CAGAAGAAGGACCGCCTGGCGGCTATGGAAGCTGGAGCCGATGATTACCTGTCCAAGCCGGTCGATCCTATGGAGCTTCGCTCGCGGATCGTCGTCGGCAAGCGAATCCTCGACCTGCAGCAATCCTTACGATTTGCGGCGACTCACGATTTCCTGACTACGTTACTTAATCGCTCCGAGATCCTGGCAGCACTGGAGCGCGAAATTGCGCGCGGCGCTCGCGATGACAAATCCGCGAGCATCATCCTGGCCGATATCGATCATTTCAAGCGCATTAACGACACTAAGGGTCACGCAGTCGGCGATGAAGTCCTCAAAGAAGTGGCTCGCCGCCTGAAAGTCGACTTGAGACCTTACGACGTGGTCGGCCGCTACGGCGGCGAAGAATTCCTCATCATTCTGCCGGGATGCAATCTCGCCAACGGCCTCCGGCGTGCCGACGACATTCGCAAAATCGTTTCCGCCCAGCCGATCACCACTGCCGCCGGCAATGTCTCTGTCACCATCAGCATGGGCGTCACAGCAACTGACAACGCCCGCTATTGCATTCCGGCCGAGTTCCTCCACGAGGCCGATACCAGCCTCTACAAGGCCAAGAACGACGGCCGCAACCGGGTCGAACCTTTCCTCGCGGAAGCCAAGGCCGCCCACAGCTAGCCCGAAAGCAACCCTGCGTGCGATAACTTCTGCGGCTCCTCCTCACCCCACTAACTTTGCCTCCCCTGTTAACCAACCTTGCCCCTGGTTCGTTGTCCTCCTGGAAGGCGTTACAAACAATTGAGGGACATCACCATGAGGAAACGCAGCCGTTGGATGGCAGGAATTGGGACGGTCACATTTTTCATCCTCGCTTTGAGCATGAGCGGAGTCGCACAAGCCACTCGTTCGTCCGCCCCACGCCAGATTCCCAATTCCCCGCAGATGAGCCAGAAAGATGTTGCGGCCTTGCAGGACCAGTTTCTCGAACTGCTCCGCATGAGTCCGACCCTGGCGGAAGTCCTCGCCCGCGATCCCTCGCTGCTTTCCGATCAGGGATACGTCGAGCATAGCAACCCCGCACTGGCCAATTTCCTCAAAGACCATCCCGATGTCGCCCAGAATCCCGACTTCTACCTTTTCAACAATCTTCATCCGCAAAATGAGCCGCCCAGCCAGACTCTGGAGCGAAAACTTTGGCCCCAGTTTTCAAGTTCTCCGTCTTCGGCGGCTCTGCGCGAATTGGTCGACGGCGGAATTCCCTTCCTTGTATTCCTTTGCGTTCTTGCCGCCCTGCTCTGGCTCACTCACGTCTTGCTCGAGAACCGCCGCTGGAACCGCATTTTCAAGTTGCAGACAGACGTCCACGGAAAACTAATCGAGCGGTTTGGTACCTCGCAGGAAGTTCTGACCTACATGGGAACCGACGCCGGCAAACGCTTTCTGGAAGCCACTCCCATCGCGGTCGGCTTCGAAAAAACCGAGCAGGTTCCGAGTCCCGTAGCACGTGTTCTCACCCCGCTGCAGATCGGTGTGGTTATGACCCTGCTGGGTCTCGGCCTGATGATGCTGCGGACCAGCGTATCGGAAGCCGCCGCCCCACTGCTCGTGCTCGGAACCGTCATCCTGATGCCTGGACTCGGGTTTATCATTTCCGCGGGCATCACCTGGGTGCTGGCCCGGCGTCTTGGACTGATGCCGAATCAGGGCCCCCAGAGCTAACAACATGCCGCCCCGGCGCGAGCAGTCGCGCACGCCTCGGCACACCGATCAGGAGCGATTTACGACCTGGGAATTCACAATCCCGAATATTGAAGCCGGAGCTATATCGCGAACCGACAACCTGCCCATGGACCGCGACGCTTTTGCCGGCTTTTACCAACGTTCTGCCCCTGCGCTCCGTGCCTATATTCTCCGGGTCTCGCGCAACGCAGCACTGGCGGACGACATCGTTCAGGAAAGTTATTTGCGATTCTTGTGCGCGTCCTGGCCCGACGGTGGCGAGGTCAACTTTCGTCGTTATCTCTTTCGCATTGCCACCAATCTGCTCCGCGATCACTGGCGGCGTCCGCAGGCTGCGAACATTGAAGATGTGCCGCAACAGTTTCTCGCGATACAGGATTTCTCGGCACAGATCGATCTTCAGGCCGCACTCGATCCCGCCTTGGCCCAGATGCGCCCCCGGGATCGCCAGATTCTCTGGCTTGCCCATGCCGAAGGATATTCGCATCGCGAAATCGCCGAGATCACCGGACTCGGTACCGCCAGCATTCGACTGATGCTGTTTCGCGCGCGGCGCAAGATGGCGCGCCTGTTGGGCGAGCACATCGGCGCCGATCGGAGCCTCTTATGATCTTCCGCTCCTGCGCATACGCGAAAGAGGTTCAGGCAGCCCTGAAGAATGGCTACTGGCCCGCCGGATGTGCGCTCGAACTTCGCGAACATGTCCGCCGGTGCTCTTCCTGCAATGATCTGGTTTTAGTAAGTCAGGCCTTCCAAATGGCCCGGCATCAATCAGCCGTTGGGCCCGATGTCCCGGCTGGACTGGTCTGGTGGCGCGCGCAACTGCGCCGGCGCAGAGTTGCAGCCGAACAAGTCAGCGCCCCCCTCACAATCGCGCAAATGTTCGCCTGGACCGTCAGTCTTGGAGCTGCCCTCGTACTCGCCGTTTCTCAGTACCGTCTCGGACTGCAATGGGCTTCGTGGTGGCCAAAGGCCGATTCGCCAATTTTTCACTTTTCCCAAATTGCCAGCTCCAATCTCGCTTGGAGCCGCGTCGTACTCCTTCCAACGCTAGGGGCTCTTGCCCTCGTCGCAGGCGTCGTCGTCTACCTCGTATCCGAGAGGTCGTAGATTTCGCTCAGACGTGTTCCGGAAGTGCGCTTCCTCACCATTCTGTGTCAAATTAGAAGACCATGCCTCACGCCGATTCCAAGGGGGGACGGGTTGCCTTTACGCATCCCGGTTTTGTCCTGTTTCAGGTCGCGCGATTTCTCATCGTTGCCGCCGTGGAAATGCAGGCTGTCGCGGTCGGCTGGCAAGTTTATGAAATTACCAAACGTCCGCTCGATCTCGGGTATGTGGGCCTGGCGCAATTCTTGCCGGCAATTCTTCTCTTTCCTATCTCCGGTCACGTGTCCGACCGCTTTGAGCGTCGCCACGTTCTCTCGGCGTGTTATGCCGGATACGTCGTCTGTTTTGCATTGCTGTTGTATCTGAGCAGGCGCGCGCCTTCGATCGAGTTGATTTACGTCGTACTGGTCCTGATCGGGATTGTCCGTTCGTTCAATAGCACCGCGAGCCGCGCGATTCTCCCGCAACTCGTTCCCCAGGAACATTTCCCGAATGCCGTCGCCTGGAACGCCAGCATCTTCCAGGCCGCCACCATCCTCGGGCCTTCCTTCGGCGGAATCGTCTACGCGGCCTTTCATGGCCCGGAAGCCGTCTACGCCATCGCCATGATCACGGCCGTCGGCGCTACCGTCTCCTCGTTCAAGATTCGCCCGGAAGTAAAGCCACGCCCGCGCGAACCCATGAGCATGAAAACAGTGTTCGCCGGCCTGCATTACATCTGGAACAAGAAACTCATCCTCGGCGCAATCTCGCTCGATCTATTCGCCGTATTGCTGGGCGGCGCAGTCGCTCTGCTTCCCGTTTACGCGAGAGAGATCCTGCATACCGGACCGTGGGGTCTCGGACTGCTTCGAACCGCTCCCGGCGTCGGGGCCGCCGTCATGGCCGTCGCACTGGCCCATTGGCCTCTACGCCATAAATCCGGCCCCACACTGCTTTGGGCCGTCGCCGGATTCGGCATCTTCACCATCATCTTCGGCCTCTCGCACAACCTCACACTCTCCTTGGTCGCATTGTTCCTGCTCGGCGCCAGTGACATGATCAGCGTCATCATTCGCGCCACCCTCACGCAACTCGCTACCCCCGACGAAATGCGCGGGCGCGTCACCGCCGTCGACATGATCTTCATCGGTACCTCGAACGAGTTCGGACAGTTCGAATCCGGCGTCACCGCGCAATGGTTCGGCACTGTCCCCGCCGTGATTCTTGGCGGCGTCGGCACGCTGGTCGTCATCGCGCTCTGGACATGGTGGTTCCCGGAATTGCGGAACGCTGGGGAGTTGCACAGCATCGCTGTCGACGCTGAGCCCACGACTACCGCTGATCCTGCTTAGAAAAAATAGTCATGCCAGCACCCTTCCCCCGATGCCGTAGAATGTCGCTTTCATTTCACCGGACAAAGGCTCGGGCGTGATCGAACGCTTCTTCCGTCTCAAAGAAAACCAAACCACGGTCCGCGCCGAATTCCTGGGCGGCCTGACCACCTTCATCACCATGGCGTACATCGTCGTGGTAAATCCCCAAATCCTCTCGAAAGCTGGCATGCCGGTCGACGGCGTCCTCTTCGCCACCTGCATCGCTTCCGCTGCGGCAACGCTCGTCATGGGACTCTACGCAAACTATCCCATCGCGCTCGCGCCCGGCATGTCGCTGAATGCCTACTTCACTTATTCCGTCTGTCTCGGAATGCACATACCTTGGCGCACCGCGCTGGGCGTCATCTTCTTTTCGGGCATCTTCTTCCTGATCCTGACCGTCACGCGCATTCGGGAGCAGATCGTTAACGGAATTCCCGAATGCCTGAAACACTCCACGGCGGGCGGCATCGGGATGTTCATTGCGTTCGTGGGACTACGCAATGCCAATCTGGTCGTAGCCAACCCCGCGACGTTCGTGAGTCTTGGCAGCTTCGCTAATCACGAAGCCCAACTCGCTCTCGCCGGACTCGTCATCATCCTCATCCTGATGGCACGCAAGATCACCGGAGCCATCCTCATCGGTGTACTGGGGACAACATTGCTCGGCATCCTGCGCGGCATGGCAAACTGGCCCGCGTCCATCTTCTCTCTGCCGCATCCGTCTTCAACCTGGCTGCAACTCGATCTGCGCGGCGCGCTCCACTTGGGCCTGCTGGAAATCGTCTTCGTGTTCCTCTTTGTCGATCTGTTCGATAACGTCGGGACGTTGGTCGGCGTCTGCGAGCAGGGCGGCTTCGTCAAAGATGGCAAGATCCCTCGTGTCGGCCGAGCCCTCATTTCCGACGCCATCGGCACCACCTTCGGCGCACTCACCGGAACTTCAACCGTCACCAGCTACATTGAAAGTGCCGCAGGAGTTGCAGCCGGCGCGAAAACCGGATTGAGCAATGTCTTCGTAGCCGCTCTTTTCCTGCTCGCAGCCTTCTGCGCGCCCCTGGCAGCGGCAATTCCCGGATACGCCACTGCGCCTGCGCTGATCGTCGTCGGTGCATTGATGACCGAATCCATCGGACGGGTCCGTTGGAACGATTTCACCGAATCCATCCCCGCGTTCGTGACGCTCCTCGCCACGCCGCTTACCTTCAGCATCGCTACGGGGCTTAGCCTGGGGCTGATTTCTTACACGATCGTGAAAGTTGCTGCCGGCAAGTTCCGCGAAATCAGCCCGGTCATCTGGATCCTGACACTGCTCTTTATTCTGCGCTACGCGTATCTCGCCGCGGAATGAAAAAGCGCGCCCAAATCGGGCGCGCTACGGAGTATTCACCGATATTACTTGCCCCGAATCACCGTCTTTGCCGCGCCCATATTGTCGTACTTGTCGTACACCCGCACGACGACTACATGTTCCGATGCAGCGTCTTTCGCGGCCTCGAGAGCGACCTTGAAATCGTAATTCTCGCTCGGAGAATCCGAAAGTTGCCCCACCGGCTCCACGTACTTCCATTCTCCCGCATCCACCGAATACTCCGCTCGCTTGATCGCCGAGAATCCGTCTTCCGCGCGCAACCGCACATGAATCTCGGTTCCCTCCAGCGAGGCCGTCAGGTTCTCGATTCGTGGCGGCGTGGTGTCGACTTCGAATCGTCGACTCTCGTGCGTTGCCGTCAGCGCCTCGCCTGGCGAGTGTGAAGGCGCATCGGACGCCACAACTTTGATGGTGTACCCGCCATCCGGAAGCAGGCTCGCATCGAAGGAGTACGCCTTGTCCGTGATGTTGTCTTTCAGCAGCAACCAGCGCGTCTCTCCGTCCCCGCGGTAATACACCGAATACACCAGCTGGTCGTCGTTGTCATCATGGGCATTCCATTTCACGCCAATCGCGTCGCGATCGTGCGTGCTCGGAACAGGAGAATCGAAGTGCCCTCCCGCAGACCCGCTCATGTCCGTCCCCAGGTTCAGCCCCGAAGATTTTGTGATTGGCTGGTATCGCATGCCCATCTGCACGGAAACGTCTTCAATCTCTGGCGCGACATTGCGCGAAAGGTAGTTCAATGTGACGGAGTCGACGGAAGGCTTCGTATTTCCCGCATGTAGCACGGCCTTCCACTGCGCATACCGCGCCGCCGGAACTCCCATCTCCGCGCCCTTGCTCAAATCAATTGCCTTCCATGGACTCCAGTTTCGGTCCGGATTATCGACGTTCCCGCTTCGAGCCAGCAATTCCACATTCCCTGTTCCTCGAAATTCCGCGCGGCCCCATCGTGAAAAAATCTTGGCGTCGAATACATCGCTCTCGTAAGACCCTTCGCTCTCCGGTCCCGGCCCCAGCAGGAAAACTTTGCCAAGGTTGCTCGTCGCCGCATAGAGTGCGCCGCCCGGAGCCTTCGCGAATCCCGTCACCTGCGACGCCGGCGATTTCAGCAAGTCTGAAAATTCATCCGGCCCGTCGATCGTAAAAACATGCCCGCGATTTCCCGTCCCGGCCAGCAGCTTGCCCCGCGTATCAAACGCTAGCGCATACACGATGTCCTCGTGCGAAGACCATATCCGGGTCGGCGATCCGTCCGTTGCGATGCGGTATACATCCGATCCACCACTCATCCCACCTGGAGCCGGAAACGGCGCGATGGGGACCGCCGCAGCCACCGGCGTTGCCGCGCCTCCAGGCCCCGCAACCGACGAAGGAGCATTCGTCTGAATGCTCATCAGCATCGAAGCCGCCGACGCAATCCCGCCCGAACTCGCCCGCTTCTCCCCTACTCCCGCTGCGTAGATGTTTCCTTCGCGATCCAGCGCTAGCGCGGTGATCTCTTTCTTTGGAGCGCTGTAAAGCACGAATCCTTCCCCAGCCGGAGAGATCCGGTACACCAGCCCGCTTCCATCCGTGCCCGCAATCAGATTTCCTTGCGCATCGACCGCAAGCGCCCGGATATGCGTCTCGTCGCTCTTGAAGAAAACCGAATGTTCCCCCTTCGGCGTCACCTTGTAAA
>JASLEQ010000594.1 GCA_030151135.1 Candidatus Sulfotelmatobacter sp.
ATTCCAGCAGCCACTTCAGATGCCGCTGCGTCTCCCTGGACTTGGGCGGGGAAAATCAGAACATTCGCGGAAAAATTCCGTCGCTGCAGGATGTTAAGGATGTCACGGAGGGCGGCGGCTTGGGGTGAAGTGACGATTCCGATCCGTGCAGGCAAGCTCGGGATCGGCTTCTTCCTTTCAGCCGCAAATAAACCCTCGGCCTCAAGCTTCGCCTTCAGTTGCTCGAAGGCGAGCTGAAGGGAGCCGGCGCCCTTCGGTTCAAGGTACTCGGCTGAAATCTGAAGTTCGCCGCGGTCTTCGTAGATGGTCACGCGTCCGCGAGCGACTACCTGGAGTCCATCAGCCGGACGGAAACGAAGTAAGCGCGCCGAAGAACGGAACATCACCACCCGGATCTGCGCGTTTCCATCTTTCAGCGTGAAATAAAGATGCCCCGACTCCGGGGCGCGAAAATTCGAGATCTCACCTTCCACCCAGGCATCGGAGTATTCCCGCTCAATGTGCGTACGCACCGCGGCTACCAGCTCGCGGACCTTCCACACTCGACGCTCCGGAGGGCGGAAATTGAAGCCTAATTGGTCCGAGAGAGAAAACACTTACGGCAGTGTAACGCAGGAAAGCATGCGTTACACCCGTTGAGAACCTGCTGAGGTCAACAGCTATAATCCTTCCTCATGAACCTCGAACAAAAAGTAATAGAACTGCAGAAGCGCGACCAACTGGCCGAGGATGGCGGTGGCGCCAAGCGTCGGGAGCGGCAACACAAAGAAGGCAAAATGTCAGCGCGCGAGCGGATTGCGTTTCTCCTCGATGAAGGTACGTTTGAGGAGACCGACAAGCTCGTCACCCATCGCTGCACCGATTTCGGCATGGCAGAGCAGAAGATATATGGCGATGGCTTCGTCACAGGATATGGGCGAATCGAGGGGCGGTTGGTATATGTTTTCGCGCAGGACTTCACAGTATTTGGCGGGTCGCTTTCCGAGGCCAATGCTGGGAAAATCGTCAAGATCATGGATCTGGCGGCGAAGATGGGAGCGCCGCTGATCGGGCTCAATGACTCCGGTGGAGCTCGCATCCAGGAAGGCGTGATGTCGCTGGCCGGCTACGCCGACATTTTCCTGCGCAATACGATCTACAGCGGAGTCGTGCCCCAGATCTCTGCCATTATGGGACCGTGCGCTGGCGGAGCGGTGTATTCGCCCGCCATCACTGATTTCGTGGCAATGGTCGATAAGACTTCTTACATGTTCATTACCGGCCCGGATGTAATCAAGACCGTCACGCATGAGGAAGTGACGAAAGAGCAGCTTGGCGGGGCCATGACGCATAACGAGACATCTGGCGTGGCGCACTTTCTGGCGCATGACGATGCGGAATGCTTGTCCATGGTGCGCGAGCTACTGAGTTTCGTTCCCTCGAACAATCTCGAGGATCCCCCGCGCAAGACGTGCACCGATCCTGTCGATCGGGCCGACACAGCGCTTGACAGGATTGTGCCGGCACAATCGAATCAGCCCTACGACATCAAGGACGTCATTCATTCAGTGATCGACGACGGGTATTTCTTCGAGGTGCAGGAGCATTATGCGAAGAACATTGTTGTGGGATTCGCACGGCTGGACGGGCGTTCGGTGGGAATCGTGGCGAACCAGCCATCGACTTTAGCGGGGACGTTGGACATCAATGCCTCGGTGAAGGGCGCTCGGTTTGTGCGCTTCTGCGATTGCTTCAACATTCCCCTGGTGACGTTTGAGGACGTTCCCGGATTCCTGCCGGGGACGGCGCAGGAGTATGGTGGCATCATTAAGCACGGCGCGAAGCTGCTCTATGCATTCGCGGAAGCGACCGTTCCGAAGGTGACTGTGATTACGCGGAAAGCGTATGGCGGTGCCTATTGCGTGATGGCGTCGAAGCACATCCGCACGGACGTGAACTATGCGTGGCCAACCGCTGAGATCGCGGTCATGGGTCCCGAAGGTGCGGTGGATATCGTCTACAAGCGTGAACTCGACGCTGCCGGAGCAAACCGCGATGAGGTACGACAGCAGAAGATCGAGGAATTTCGCGATCGATTTGCGAATCCGTATGTAGTTGCCGATCGCGGGTTCGTGGATGCCGTCATTCAGCCGCGCGACACGCGGAAAAAGCTGATCCAGGCGCTGGCTATGCTGGAGACAAAGCGAGACAAGAATCCGCCGAAGAAGCATGGGAACATCCCGCTGTAAGGTGCGTGGAGTTCCGCCAATGAAAAAGGGCGCTTACTCTCAGTTGGCTCTCCGGGGCGCCGATGCCCGTCAGTAGTGATGAGGTTACAAATCCAGTGGTGAGGGGATGACAAATGAAAGAACTATTTCTCTTCATTTTGTGCCTGATGAGTTTGCCCCTTTGTGCTCAGAATCCTGAGACTTGGCTTTCATCCCTGCCCGAAGCTCGCGATTACGTGCAGAAGCGGTCCTCGAGTTACGACCGTAGCGGCGGGAATGCGGACGCGCGGACAATCGCTCCCGGGGACACCCTTACTCTGCTCGATGACTCCGGGCCCGGCGTCATTTCTCACATCTGGGTGACGATCGCCAGTGACGATCCCGATCATCTCAAGGCGCTCGTGCTGCGAATGTATTGGGATGGCGAAAATTCACCTAGCGTGCAGGCCCCGATTGGCGACTTCTACGGACTTGGGCTCGATGAATATCACGCGTACCAGTCGGCTCCGTTGCAGGTCGCTTCCGACAAGGCGTTGAACTGTTTTTTCCCCATGCCATTTCAGAAGCGCGCTCGCATCACTGTGACCAATGAAGGCGCGATCAAGACCGATGCGTTCTATTTCAATATCGATTACCGCATTTACTCGAAGCCGCTCACGGCGGATCAACTCTACTTCCATGCGCAGTACCGGCAAGCCGCCCCAGCCGCGGGTACCACCGATCCCTGGAACAATAACGGCGACATGGATAACCGGAAGAACCTGAACGGCGATGGCAATTACGTTTGGATGGAGGCCACCGGCCGAGGGCACTTTGTAGGTGTAACCATGTCGGTCCTGCAGAACCAGGACAAGTGGTTCGGGGAAGGCGATGACATGTTTTTCGTGGATGGCGAGAAACTGCCGTCAATCAATGGCACCGGGACCGAAGATTATTTCCTGGGCGCGTGGGATTTTGGCGGGCATCCCTTTTCGTATCAGCTCTACGGTGCGCCGGTTGTTGGCTCAGAATTGGCAGGCGGACGATCCGCGATGTATCGGTTCCATCTGGATTCTCCGATTCCGTTTACAAGATCGCTCCGGGCGACCATTGAGCACGGGCATGCGAATCACCGCTCAGATAATTTTTTCTCGGTCGCGTATTGGTATCAGACCGAGCCACACGCGGCGTTTCCCGCACTGCCAACCCTCAAGCAGCGAATTCCGCGCATATTTCCAGTCGGCGGCCCGGGGAATGCCGGAAAGTAATTGAACCGGTCCGAACGAGACCATCGTTGCGGTCTGTTTT
>JASLEQ010000610.1 GCA_030151135.1 Candidatus Sulfotelmatobacter sp.
TTAAATTCTGCGGAATCGGTCTGGGATTTGGTCTTGCACTCGGCGCTCTGGTCGCAGGAGCTTTCGAGATGCTGGATGACCGTCTGTATACCTCCAAGGAAATCCGGAAACTGCTGCCGGCAGATGTGATCGGAGAAATACCCTCCATCGTGAACGCATCGGATGAGCGTTCCGCGAACCGGAAGCTTTTGCTGGGTTGGTCAACGGCAGCAGTCGTGTTTGTTACTATTCTCGTGGGATCGGCGTTCAGCTATCTGCGCGGATAACTATGTATAAGCGCTTCTACGGACTGCAGCGAAACCCGTTCGAGATCACGCCGGATCCCTCGTTTCTGTTTCCGACCAAGAAACACAACGAGGCGTTGGCGTCGCTGTACTATGGCGTGAGGCAGCGTAAGGGTTTTACGGTTCTAACGGGCGAAGTTGGCACTGGAAAGACTGTGCTGGTGCGATGCTTGCTGAACATTCTGAGCAAGGGGAACGTCGCTTTCGCGTACGTCTTCAATCCGCTCCTAAGTCCGACCGAGTTTCTGCAATACATTGCCGGCGACCTTCGCCTCCCGACGACAGGAAAGAATAAGAGCGAGCTTCTTCTAGAACTGAGCAGTTATGTAATCGACCGCCATCGCAAGGGGCTGATCACCGTTCTGGTCGTGGACGAAGCGCACCATCTCTCGATCGAAGTACTCGAGGAGATTCGACTTCTGACCAACCTGGAGACCGCAGAGGCCAAGTTGTTGCAGATCCTGCTAGTGGGGCAGCCGGAACTCGATGAAAAGCTCGATTCCGTCGATCTCCGGCAGTTAAAGCAGCGGGTGGCATTACGATCCCACCTGAGTTCGCTGGACATGGAAGAAACGTGTGGGTACGTGTATCGCCGGCTCCAAATCGCGGGCAACGCTACTCCAACGGAAATTTTTCCGGTCGAAACGATTGCTGAGCTGCACAGACAATCGCGAGGTTTTCCTCGCTTGATTAACACGATATGCGAAAACGCACTGATACAAGGGTACGCTCGGCAAGTGCGGAGTATCCCTCCGGAAGTGATCGAAGAAATCGCCAAGGATTTTCGCCTGAACGTGCTGCATCCGCCGACAGCCGATCGCACGAAAAATGCTGACGCCTCCACCGAAGTAGCGCGAGCGGCCCGTACGTTGCTGGATCTTTACGAACACCTGCAGAATACTCGAGGCAATCAAGCCGACTTCAGGATGATTGTGGGAACAGGAGAACGCAAGAATGAGCCGTATATTTGACGCGCTGCAAAGATCTGGGACGGAGCAATCGGGAGTGGAATATCCCGATGTCGTGTCGATCGCTACGGCCGTTTTTGAGGCGCAGCTCGGGCAGGAAGAGAAAGCTGATGCGGCCGGTGTCGAGACACCAGGCGCAGAAACGCACGTCGCTCAGGATCCCGACAAGTTTTCCCAGACGGCTCTGGAGGAAAAGGTAGTTTCACCTCTCGCTTTCCCATCTGTTGAGGTGAGTTTCGCACCAGAAAGTCCTCTCGTATTTTTCACTCAACCCGAGAGCCTTGCGGCCGAGAAATTCCGATTTCTGAGCGTCCGCCTCAGGCAAATGCGGCAGAACCGGCCTCTGAAGAAAGTCTTGGTGACCAGCACGATTCCCGAGGAAGGGAAGAGTTTGGTGGCGGTGAATCTCGCCGGTGCGCTGGCACATCGCAAGGAGAAAGTACTGCTGATCGAGGGCGACATGCGGCGACCAACCCTGGCTCATCAGTTGGGACTGGGACGATTGGCGGGTTTGGCAGAGTGGCTGCAGAGTGGTGTCGTCAATGCGGCGAATATCTACTCCCTCGGCGGGCCCGGTTTCTGGATTATGCCTGCGGGCGATCCACCCGCGAATCCGCTTGAGCTTATGCAGTCAGGACGGCTCTCGAAGCTCATGTCTCAGGTCGCAACGTTTTTCGACTGGATCATCGTGGACTCTCCACCATTATTACCACTGGCTGATACCACGGTGTGGAACCGTCTCACGGATGGCGCGCTCTTAATCGCTCGAGAAGGCAAGACACAAAAGAAATCGCTGGAGCGTGGACTTGACATCATTAAGAAGTCCGATCTGCTCGGAGTCGTTCTGAACGGTTGTACCGATTCTGATCAGGCCGGCTATTATCAAAGATATTCGCCCCAAGCCATGAAATAATCCCCCAAGTTCTTCAACGAAACTCCCCCAATCTCTGCACAGAGTAATCAGATAGAGCAACTCCGAACGTCTCCTCCAGAAGTGAGTCTCAGCGTCCAGGGCCTTATCGCCCAAGGTGTCTGCCTGGGCCAAAGGTTGGTTCAGTTCTCGGAATAAGAAAATGAGTATAGAAACCAATCGAAACCGGACGAACGGGAACCATCGCAAAGTGGCGTTGCCAAGAAGCGGCCAAACGAATACTTTCCCGTTGGGCCACGGTGAATTGACCCATTTTGATCTGGAGCGGGCAAAGTCCAACAGGGCCGCCGATCGACCGCTCCGGGTGATGAAGTTTGGTGGTACGTCGGTGGGCGATGCGAACTGCATCGCGATGGTCGTAGATATCATTCGGGAGTCTTTTCTTAACGCCGATCTTATCGTTGTGGTCTCCGCCATGACCGGGGTCACAAACAAGCTGGTGGAAGCCGCAATGCAAGCGGAAGCCGGCAATGCGGAACAGGTCGCCCAAATCCTGAAAGAACTTCGCCTGCAACACGTTGTCGCTCTCACATCGTTATCACTCCCGAGCGAAGAGCAGCAGCGCATCAGCAAGCGAATGGAAGAGTTGTTCCAAGGATTGGAGCGCCTCTGCAAGGGGACGAGTTCCCTTGGAGAACTGACTCCTCGCGTGCGGGATGCGGTTTCCAGCTTGGGCGAGCGCCTCTGTGCTCCTCTGGTTGCAGCGGCTCTGCAACAAGGGGGGGTGGCAAGCCAGGCAGTCGACGCTACTCAGCTTGTCATCACTGACTCGTGCCATGGGGCCGCTGATCCCTGGATTGATCTGACGCGGGAGCGCTGTGAAATCGAACTCCTCCCCTTGGTGCGGAATCGAATTGTTCCGATCGTGACTGGATTCATCGGTTCGACTTCCGAGGGCGTGGTGACGACGCTCGGACGCGGAGGATCCGACTACTCCGCCGCGATCATCAGCGCAGCCACTTCCGCAGATGAAGTCGAGATCTGGACCGATGTAGACGGCATCTTGACTGCGGATCCGCGCTTGATACCAGGAGCCCGCACCATCGCGGAGATTTCCTATCGTGAAGCTGCCGAGTTGGCCTATTTCGGAGCGAAGGTGCTTCACCCCAAGACGCTTCGGCCCTTGGCGCAGAGTGGCATTCCACTTTGGATTCGCAACACCTTTGCACCAGAAAAACCCGGGACGAAAATCACACCCGAAGGATCTCGTGGAACAGACGGTGTAACTGCGCTCACGGCGGTGAGCGACGCATCCTTAATCAATATTGGTGGCCCTGGAGTTGCCAGCGTGCCGGATCTGCTCGGCAGAGCGGTCGCCACGACACGCGAACTACGAACGGATGTATTGCTGATTTCTCAGTCTTCGTCGCAGCACGATATTTTTCTGGTGGTGCCCGCCAGCATGGCGAATCAGACTGTCGAACATCTTCGCCGCGAGTTCGCCGAGGATCTTGCATACGAGCAAGTCCAAAACATCACGATCGATTCCACGGTGGCAGTCATTACGGTGGTAGGAAAGAACATGCGAGGGATCCCTGGCATCGTAGGGCGCACTTTCTGCGCCCTGGGACGTTCCAATATTGATCCCATCGCCATCGCGCATGGCGCATCAGAGAGCAACATTTCTTTCGTTGTCGCCAGGGAGCACGCGCAGGCGGCTTTGGCGGCAGTGCATTGTGAATTCCGCCTCGGCGCCGCGACCGGTCCATTGTCACCTGAAGAACTCATCAGTCAGAGCAGTCAAGGCATGAGGCATAACTGCGACAGCTGTGTTGCGAGTGCCGATTAGTTCCAATTCGTTGGTGTTCAGCCCAGGGCGTGTGGAGGATTTAACGAAAGTGGCCCCGACCGTACTGATAATCGCAACATCACCCTATTTCCCAATCGCGCGGTTATCGGTGTCGCTTGCGAGCGCAGGGTTCCGCGTCGAAGCGGTTTGCCCGTCTTCTCACCCGTTGACCCGCACTCGCTCAGTGCGAAAGACATATCGGTATCGCGCCCTTGCACCCTTGAGTTCGCTGACCGCTGCAATCCGAGATGCCGCGCCTGATCTGGTTATTCCAGGGGATGAGAGCTCCGCGCAGAATTTGCACAGCTTGCATCTAAGGGAGTCACGGAACGGCAGCAAAGGAGCCTCGATTTGCAGTCTCATTGAACGGTCGGTGGGACCCGCAGAGACATTTGAAGTCGTGTACCAAAGGGCCAGGTTCATGGAGTTGGCGAAAGCCTTGAACGTCCCGACACCCGAAACAGCGATTGTCCGAGACGTCGGAGAGCTTCGCGCGTGGGCACGGAATTCTCCATTTCCCTTTGTGCTGAAGGCTGACGGAACCTCTGGCGGAGAAGGCGTCAGGGTCGTACGAACTCTCGCAGAGGCTCAACGTGCTTTTCATATTCTTCAGACGCACCCAGTGCTGGCTCGCGCAGTAAAGCGAACACTGCTCGATCACGACAGCAGCCTGCTCTGGCCATCTCTGATGCGTCGGTCCCGATCGGTATGTGTGCAGGCCTTTGTGAGCGGGCGAGAAGCAACGAGTACAGTCGCTTGTTGGAACGGCTCCGTTATGGCCGCTCTGCACTGCGAGGTGCTGGAGACAGGGTACGCCACAGGCCCAGCGACAGTGATGCGACTGACGGCAAATCCCGTCATGACAGCAACAGTCGAGAAGCTAGTACGGAAGCTAAATCTTTCGGGCTTGCACGGCTTCGACTTTATGGTCGAAGAGGGCACAGGCAAACCGTATTTGATCGAAATCAATCCGCGCTCGACCCAGGTTGGCCACCTCAGATTAGGTGCTGGACGCGATCTTCCAGCGTCGTTGTTTGCTGCGGTCTGCGGTACTCCTGTTCAGCCCGCCCCAACTGTGACCGAAAAGGATATTTTCTGTTTGTTTCCACAAGAATGGATGCGCGACCCGAACAGCTCATTTTTGCAATCCGGCTACCACGACGTCCCCTGGGATGAACCGGAGTTGCTCCGTATGTGTGTTGAACGGAGCCGTAAACAAAAGAGCGCGGCCTGGCGGATGCCAGCTACGAGCGTTGCGCCAAGTGCCCCCGTCAAATGCCTCGATCGCCAAGCTTATAGCGTTTCAATTCCTCAAGAGCGCTAACGTTCTCAAACTAGCTATACGGTCCCAGCTTTTCAGATATCGCAGTGGCGTATAACCGTTCCGCTTGATGCGCCCATGCGAAAGGTGTACAGCCGTCGCCTGACTCACACGTTTTTCTAACACTCCTCCCCACCTGTTTCCGATCACATTGCCTCCTGCTTTCGAGGCGCACAGTTCAACTTCCGAAGGAGAATTTACGTGCAAGCTCAAGTCGTAACAGTCCCAGATTTGTTTGAACAGGTAACTACGAAAGCCGACCTGGTCGAATCGGTGACCGGCGCGGCGCACATCGAGATGCACCCGCTGGAAGTCTTGCGCAAGACACAGAACACGGTCTGGATTGACCTGGACAACTCACCCCATGTCCCGCTTTTCATACCGATCATCAAAGAACTGGAGCGGCGCGGCGTCAAGGTGACGATCACAGCACGCAATATGTACCAGGTAGTGGAGTTGCTGGATTTTTTTAAGTTGGATTGCACGGTTGTTGGTGGTCACTGGGGCAAGAATAAAGCGCTAAAAATTTTGTGTAATTGCGCGCGTGTGGCGCAGCTACTGCCAATTGCACGGGAAATGCGTCCGGATTTGGCTATCTCACACGGTTCACGGGCGCAGGTTCTCGCCTGCAAGCTTCTGGGAATTCCAACCATCATGATGCATGACTACGAGTACTCCATTAAGACGGGATTCATCGAGCCCGATTGGGTGCTCATGCCGGATGTCATCCCGATCAATTCAATGAACAGGCGAACTGGGCGCGTTCTTCAATATCCCGGGCTGAAAGAGGACGTATATATCCCAAATTTCAGGCCTGATCCAACAATTTTCGCGCAGCTGGGAATATCGCCGAAAAACTTGATTGTCACGGTTCGGCCGCCCGCGACGGAGGCCCACTATCACAATCCGGAAAGCGAGATCTTGTTTGCGGAGACGATGCGGCGATTGGCTGAAAATCCGAATATACGGGCCGTAACGTTGCCGAGGAATTCGCGCCAAAGGCACCAATTGCAGGAGTCCTGGTCAGATTTGATTGCTGCCGGTTGCATGATCATTCCGGATTCTGCCGTGAACGGATTGAACCTGCTTTGGTACTCAGACCTCGCCATTAGCGGAGGTGGGACCATGAACCGCGAGGCTGCTGCATTGGGTGTTCCGGTTTACAGCATCTTCCGCGGAAAGATTGGTGCCGTAGACCACTATCTTGCCGATCAGGGAAGACTCACACTCATCGAAACGATCGAAGACGTGCGGACGAAGATAAACCTTGTTCGATGGAATCGTCCTGGTCGACCCGAGGATCGCAATATTCCGGCGCTCCAGTGTGTCATCAGCAACATCATCTTTGCACTCACATATCAACCCCGTTTGGTCCGAGCCATGGCGATGGAGAGCGATTTAACTTTATGACCGTGCTGTGCACTCCTCAGGAATTCTGCTCCCCCCAAACCCGAAAAACTCATGAAACCAGCGTTCACTGGATTGATCCCTTAACGGATCTACGTTGGGAGCCATTCTTAGCGGCTCACTCGCGGGCGTCGGTTTTTCACTCCCGTGCCTGGCTGATGGCGCTCAATCATACTTATGGCTACCAGGCTGTGGCCTGTACTATTTCTGGGCCCGACGAGCAACTGAGAAATGCCATAGTGTTTTGCAAGGTGGATAGCTGGCTAACCGGCAGGAGACTTGTTTCAGTACCGTTTTCGGACCATTGTGAACCCCTTGTAGAGTCGAGCGAAGATTTAAAACTCCTTGCTCGTGCCTTTGAAGAGGAACTGGAACTCGCACCACTCGATTACGTTGAAGTCCGACCTTTGCACCACTTCGAACCCAAAACTACACTTCACCGAACTTCGATCCCCTACAGCTTTCATGTTCTAGATTTAACGACGGACCTGCAATCGGTATTCCGCTCTTTTCACAAGAATTGTATTCAACGGAAGGTCCGCAGGGCTGAACATGAACACCTGGCTTATAGCGAGGGCCGTTCGAGCGCTCACCTCGACGAGTTTTATCGGTTGTTTACGCTTACGCGAGAAAGGCTTAAGGTTCCCCCGCAACCGAAGGCCTGGTTCTGTAACCTGATCGCATGTTTGGGGTCGGCGGTGAAGATTCGCCTGGCTTGTGACGGTGCGGTACCGGTGGCGGCAATCATGACGATCACGCACAAAGATACGCTTTACTACAAATACGGATGCAGCAATGCCGACTTTAACAAGCTAGGTCCTATTCAGATGCTTCTGTGGAGAGCTATCCAGGACGCGCACGCTTCGGGCCTTCGTTTTGTGGACTTCGGCAGGACCGATGCCGATCAGACGAGTCTGATCCAGTTCAAAGATCGTTGGGGCGCCACTCGTTCGACACTGCAATACTACAGATACAGTAAAGCAGCACGCGCCACCCATGCTTTCGATTTATCGGGGACTAAGTGGAAGTTCAAAACGGCTAAATTCCTCTTGTCTTACATGCCATCTCCAATCGTTTCCAAGATTGGCCAAGCCTTGTATAGCCACGTCGGCTAACCGCCGAATTCTTGCTCGATCTTGCTGAAGGCATTCTGGAGTGTTTTCTCTTATGAACAATGTGATGCTTGCTCCTGTGGAATTCAGGAATCAGAACCGGGAGAGTGTTGGTCGCCTTCTATCCCTGGCGATCAAAGGTCTGGTTCCTATGTTTGACCGTGATCAACACCTGTTTTGCTATAGCTTGAAAGTCAAAGATGGAGCTATGGCGCGCGAAGGACACTCACACCGATACACGATGATGACCTTGATGGGGCTTCATCGGCTACAGGAGAGCGGCGTCAAGTCTCCATTCGATATGAATGAGATCTCAACGTCTCTTCTTCGCGATTTAACTTGGGTGGACAACCTCGGAGATTTGGGCGTGTTGCTTTGGACTCTTGGCATTGTCTGTCCCGAGCGTTTCCCAGAACTGCAATCTCGACTTGAGCTGGAAACCGCTTTACATCGGTACAGGGGAGGCCGGCAAGCAGTCACGATGGAGCTCTCGTGGTTCCTCACTGGACTCGCGTACTGTGCCTTGGCTTATCCTGAGAAACGGCAGGAGTTGGAAGTGCCTGCATCGCAGGTGTATAAGCTCCTGACGAAGAATCAGGGCGATCGCGGATTCTTCGGGCATCAATCCACTTCTGTCAGTTTCGCCGGCATGCTTCGGGGACGAATTGGTAGCTTCGCTGACCAGGTATATCCCATCTATGCGCTGACCCAGTTCTCCAAAGCGTTTCAACACCCGGACGCGCTCGGCCGCGCGCTTCGTTGTGCGAACGGAATCTGCGAAGAGCAGGGATCGCGCGGACAGTGGTGGTGGCACTACGATGCTGCATCCGGACGCGTTGCCGAGGGCTATCCTGTTTTCTCAGTTCACCAGCACGCGATGGCCCCGATGACGCTATTCGCGTTCGGGGATGCGGTAAAGAAGGATTTCACTCCATTCATTTACAAAGGATTGCAATGGATCAATCGCAAGAATGAACTTGATTTCGAAATGGAAAATCAAGCTCATTCCCTGGTATGGAGGTGTATCTATCGCTCCCGTGGAGGCTTTGCCCGATACGCGAAGGCACGGCTCGGCAAGTTTCCGGAACCGATTGAGCACGGACGCCGCTCCGATCTCAAGGTCCTCTACGAATGCCGGCCGTACGAATTGGGCTGGTTGCTCTATGCATTCGCAAAACGCTTAAACACGGCATCGCGTCCCGGCGAGTGAGCCAGTGCGAAGCATAAAATCGTCAGCACTTAATGTTCGCAACTCTTAGCCGTCGTCCCCCTGGAGGGATTTCATACATGCAGATAAGAATCGAGTCTAGGCACCTTGAGGACGTGGTCGTCATCGTTCCAGAGGTTTTTCAAGACAGCCGCGGATTTTTTTGCGAGACTTTTCGCGCGGACCAGTTCGAAGCGCTCGGACTGCCGACCGCTTTTGTGCAGGACAACCACTCTCGCTCTGTCAAAGGCGTTGTGCGCGGCTTGCACTTTCAATGGGAGCCCCCAATGGGCAAGCTGATGCGCGTAACGGTCGGCTCCGCTTTTCTGGTTGCTGTGGACATTCGCAAGGGCTCTCCCACACTCGGCAAATGGGTTGGCATCGAGGCGTCGATGGAGAACCATCGGGCAGTTTGGGCTCCGGCTGGTTTCGCGAGAGGCTTCTGTGCTCTTTCCGATGTCACGGAAATTCAGTACAAGTGCACAGGCATTTACAACAACAAAGCTGAGTCGGGTATTCGTTGGAACGATCCGGCCATTGGAATCAACTGGCCCCTCAGCGACGTGATCGTCTCCGAAAAGGATCAAAAAGCCCAGACGCTGGCGCAGTGGCTGGACTCGCCGCAGTCCGACAATTTCCGCTATTCTCACGAACTTGAAACAGAACTTTCTCTAAGGAGCTACTAATGAGACTACTCATTGCGGGTGGTGCTGGCTATCTCGGATCGGTGCTGATCCCGAAGCTTGTAGAACGTGGATACAAGGTCGACGTCGTTGACCTGTTCTGGTTCGGCAATAATCTGCCACGCCAGGTTGGCACTTTGAACAAAGACATTTTCCAATTGACCGTCGAAGATCTCGAGCCCTATGACCAGGTTGTTTTCATGGCCGGACTCTCGAATGACCCCATGGCCGAGTTCTCGCCCGCCAAGAATTTCGTTTTCAACGCCGCCGCTCCCGCTTACCTGGGATACATCGCGAAGATCGCCAAAGTGAAGCGGTATGTCTACGCCAGTTCATGCTCGGTGTACGGCTATACGGAAAATGAACTATTTGATGAGACTCGTCCCGTCAGCTCCAGCTATCCCTACGGTATCTCGAAGTTGCAGGGAGAGCAGGCCGTGATGCAGTTGTGCGACAGCGACTTCTCCGTCATTTCGCTGCGCAAGGGAACGGTTTCCGGCTACAGCCCGCGCATGCGTCTGGACCTCATCGTGAATACGATGTTCAAATCAGCGATGAAAGAGCGCGTGATCACGGTCAATAATCCCTCCATTTGGCGGCCGTTGCTCGGCATCCAGGACGCGGCCACGGCTTACATTCGCGCCATTGAAGCCAACCAGAAGATCTCGGGCATTTTCAACATTGCTTCGGGGAACTACACGGTTGGCGAGGTTGCGGACCTCGTGAAAGCCGCGATCCAGGAACGCATGAACCTTCAGGTCAATCTGGAGATCAAGCACATCCAGGATTTCCGCAACTACAAGGTCAGCACGCAAAAGGCGGCGAACGTACTCAGTTTCCATCCCACCAGCGACGTGAAGTCGATCGTCTATGACCTCGTCGACAACTTCAAGAAG
>JASLEQ010000628.1 GCA_030151135.1 Candidatus Sulfotelmatobacter sp.
TTGCAGCGAGTCGTTAACGTTCGCCGCAACTCGGTTGAGCCGCGAAAGAATCCACCGATCCTCAAGTGACACCGCCTGGAATCCGTTCACGCCAATGTGCAGACAGCCGTGCTCGGCTGTTGCCGGCCGCACGCCTGGCTCAACCCTGTCCACGTTCATGAACATGAAACGCGCCGCATTCCAGATCTTGTTGGCGAAGGCGCGATAACCCTCAGTCCGGCTTTCACTGAACGCGATGTCCGTTCCGGGGGCGGCCATGGCGGCAAGCGTAAATCGCGTCGCATCGGTCCCAAACCGGTCAATGATTTCCAGCGGATCGATAACGTTGCCCTTGGTCTTCGACATCTTCTGCCGCTCGGCGTCACGTACAAGCGCGTGGATATAGACGTTGCGAAACGGAACGCTATCGTCCCTCTTGTCTGTCCAGCCGCTTGCTTTCTTGATCAAGGGATCCTGCTCGTGCCCTTGCATGAAGTGGCACCCAAACATGATCATGCGTGCGACCCAGAAAAAAAGAATCTCGTACGCGGTGATCAGCAGAGTCGTCGGATAAAACACCGCCTGGTCCCGCGTCTTTTCGGGCCATCCCAATGTCGTGAAGGGCAACAACCCTGACGAGAACCAGGTATCGAGAACGTCGGGGACTTGTTCGAGTTCTCCACTCCCGCATTTGCACTTCGCGGGAGCTTCCCGCGCGACAATGACGTCGCTGCAGCCCTTGCATGTCCATGCCGGAATGCGATGTCCCCACCACAGTTGCCGCGAGACGCACCAGTCATGGATGTTATTCATCCAGTTAATGTAGATCTGGCGATAGTTGTCAGGAACAATCGTGATCTCGCCCGATTCAACAGCTTCGCGCGCGCGATCGGCCAGTGGCTTGATCTTTATGAACCACTGCTCGGAAAGCCGTGGCTCAATGACAGTCCCGCAGCGCTCGCACTTCCCGATCGCCAGCGCGTAGTCTTTCTCGCCAAAAAGGAATCCCTGCTCTCGCAAATCGTGAAGAACTCGCTTCCGCGCTTCGAATCGGTCCAGCCCTGCGTAGGGGCCGGCATTCTCGTTCATTCGCGCGCGCGAATCCATGACGTTGATCTGCGGCAGGTTGTGCCGCAATCCCGCCTGGAAGTCGTTGGGATCATGTGCGGGCGTGACCTTTACTGCGCCGGTGCCGAAGTCCGGCTGTGCGAGTTCATCGGTGATGATCGGGATCTCACGATTCATCAGCGGCAGCAGCACTTTCTTTCCGTGCAGGTGCGTGTAGCGCTCGTCCTTCGCGTTGACGGCGATTGCCGTATCGCCCAGCATGGTTTCCGGCCGCGTAGTAGCAACTGTGATGAATTCGTCCGATCCCACGACGGGATAGCGAATCTCCCAAAGCTTTCCCGCGACGTCCTCGTGCTTGACTTCCAGATCGGAGATCGCCGTCTCGTGCCACGGGCACCAGTTGACAATGTAATTGCCGCGGTAGATCAGGCCTTCTTCATAGAGACGAACGAAGACCTCGCGCACCGCGTGCGAGAGATTTTCGTCCATTGTGAAGTATTCGCGGTCCCAGTCAACGGAAGCGCCGAGCCGCTTCATCTGGTCGAGAATTGCGCCGCCGTACTCACGTTTCCATTCCCAGACACGCTCCACGAACTTCTCGCGACCCATCTCGCGCCGCTTCTTGCCCTCTTTCTCGAGCTGCTTCTCGACCATCATCTGCGTAGCAATCCCGGCATGATCGGTTCCAGGCAGCCATAGCGTGATAAATCCGCGCATGCGATGCCAGCGCACAATGATGTCCATTTGCGTCTGGTTGAGCATGTGGCCCATGTGCAGACGTCCAGTAACATTCGGCGGTGGCAGCAGCAGCGTGAATACCGGACGCGTTTCGCCTTCCGGGGGCGTGGGAACGGAGAAGAGTTTTTCTTTGATCCAGTACTCGGCCCAGCGCGTTTCGATCGCGCCCGGCTCGTAAGCTTTAGGAAGTTCGTGCGGCATGAGGTCGGCAGTTAACAGCAAGCACTTAGCAGCTGACGTAAACCGTCGCGCACAAATGCCAGACGGCGCCACGTCAAATGCTAAGTGCTAACTGCTGAGTTTACCTGTGCAAGAAAAGAAGGGCAAACGAGGTGACGGGCGGCGCCAACAGAACTGAGATCAATGAGTTGGCATCAAAAACTTGCCGTTGTCATCGCATACCCGGCAAGTTGCACTCTCTGCCTTAAGTGCGTTGAATGTAAAAGGAGCGGGTAACCCGCCCCTTTGTAATTCTCTGGTGAGGGGATGGTTCAGGCGACTTCCCGCTCCTCTCCACCCTCGTTTACCGCGATTGGCATTCCCGGATTCTGAATGTGCGGCATCCCCGGCGCGTTCCAGCCGGTGGAGGAAAAAGCACAACTAAGAATGTTCGGATTCTCTAAAACCTGCGCGCTAGACTGTCCCGGTATCACCGGAGTGCCGGCGGTCGCTGCTGGCACGGTGCAGTCTCCAGGGTTACACCAGTTTCCTGCATTCGCGATCGTGATGCTCCTGGTGGTGTCATAGTTCAGCCACACAAAAGCTTGACCTTTAGTCGGCAATGTATAGCCTTGCGGTGCATTTCCGTTTGTCACATTGATTCCATTAGGCATGTTAATTCCTCCAGATTTTTTGTGATAAAGCCGCTATTTCTGCTGCATCATGGCCTGATATCGAGGGTTGTCGTGGAGGTTGTCGAAGGGCGCGCCTGTGGCAACAACCGACCGCGAGTAGCCCGCTGCTAACGCTTTCCCCAACCACTCTAGTGCGGGCCCGGTTTCGTGCAGTTGGTTGTATACCACTGCCGCATTCAAAAGCAACTCTTTATCGTCATGCCCTAATTGCAGAGAGCGATCCAGATAGCTAAGCGCCTGTTCACGATGTCCTAACATCGAGTGATAACTGGCCAGGTCTCCGAGAATGCTCGGATCGCGAGGGTTCACCTTCAATTGCTGCTCCGCCATGGCGATCGCCTTGCGGTACGAGTCGGCCGCGCCATTCGCATCACCACCGTAATATTGCGAGTCCCCAAGATTGCCCCACGTCTGATAATCCGTATCATTCAACCTCAAGGCTTCACGATAGCTGGCCACAGAATCCTGAAACTTATGCAAACGGAACTGTGCCACTCCCAGGTTTGAATAAGAGAAATAACTCGGCCGGATTGAAATCGACTTCTCGAGAGCCTCGCCCGCATCGGCATCGCGCCCTGTATAAAGCAACGCCGCTCCCAAACCGTTGAAAGCAATGTAACTATCTGGATCGAGTTCTGTGCCCCTGCGCCACATTACCTCGGCCTTTCCGTATTCCGCCTGGGACGTATAAAAGGCCGCTAACATCGTGTATCCGCGCCAATATTGCGGTCGCACGCTGATTGCCCGTTGATAGGTTTCCTCCGCCTTGCTCGGCTGATTGAGGCGCTGGTAAGCTCCCGCCAGACCGCTGTACCCTCGATCGTTCGTCGGATCGAGTTGTACCGCTTTTTGAAACTGTTCCGCCGCTTTCTCGTATTGGCCCGTACCATCTTCGATCATCCCCAGGCACATGTGCCCCTCGGCTCCAGCGTTCCCCATATCCACGGCTTTATTGCAGTCCCGACGTGCCTCCTCGATCCATTGCCGCTGCTTCCCCCCCATCTGGTATTTCAGCCAATAGGTTTGACCGAGCGCAGCTTCAGCCTCTCCGAAGTTCGGATCGACCTTCAGCGCCTGTTTCAATACGATTTCTGCGCTGTCCAAATTTTCGGGTTTGTGCGGATCTTGCAAATAACCTCGCCCTTGAGCGTAGTACTCGTACGCCTCCGGGAAACTGGTACCATGCGCCGTTAATGCCTGCTTTTCTTCGCTCCGCAGCGGGATCTCAAGCGCCGCGGCGATTCCATTCGTCAGCTTATCTTCGATGGTTAAGAGATCGGAAACCGGAGATGTGATCGAATCTCCCGCCAGATTTTTCCCACTTCTTGCGTCGGTCACGCTATACGAAGCGCGCACTAATTGGTTTGCCTGCTCTAACGTTACGCTCAACCCCAGGGTGACGCCCATCTCTTTGCGCGCCTCGGAGAGTGTTCCCACCTTCTTTTCCTCAAGCGTTCGCGCGGGAACGACATCAATTTCGTGATTTGCGCCCAGTTGCGATAGTTTTGCGGCAACATCGTCGAGCAATCCCCTGCCGAATGCGGCCAGCTTCGGATCATCGCTCGATAGAGAGATGGGAAGAACTGCCAGGCTCTTGCGCTGGGGAAGCAGAGAGGCAGCAAGCCCTCCAGAGCGCGAACCGGAGAGCGCCTGCCGGGCGATCCGTGGTCCGAACGTCACAGCGGCAACAAGAAAGATTACGGCGACTGCTAGCGCCGTTAGCATGAGTCGGCGCTTCGGAGTCCATTGGGCGGCTCTTTGGGCCGTCTTCAACTTCTTGCCGGACTCGTAATCTTTTTTCAGTTGATGCAGGTCGCGATAAACCTCGGATGCGGCTTGGTACCGAAGATCGCGATTCTTGATCAGGCACTTATCGATCACCTCCTGAAGACGCTGCGGCAATCCCGGCATCGATTCATTCAGCGACATCGGCGCCTGACCCAAGATCGCGTGCACCGTCACTGCCCAGGTTGGGCCGGAGAACGCCTGCCTGCCAGTCGCCATCTCATACAGCAAGACCCCGAATGAGAAAAGGTCGGTGCGAGCATCGAGTTGCTCGCCACGGGCCTGTTCTGGAGACATGTAGGCGACCGTCCCGAGTGCCGCACCTGTATGAGTGATCGGGCCCGTCGATGTCATTGTCATCTGCTCGGAACTGCTCAGGTCCGCGCCGGTCAACTTGGCCAGCCCAAAGTCCAGAATCTTCGCCTGCCCTCGCTCCGTGATGAAAATGTTCGCCGGCTTGATATCGCGGTGCATCACGCCCTTGGCATGCGCTGCCTGTAGTGCGTCCGCAATCTGCAGAGCCCATTCCAGCAGCGTTCCGAGAGGCACCGGCTTGTCGCCGATCTGCTCCCGCAGTGTCTTGCCCTCGAGCAGTTGCATCGCGATAAACGGATGCCCCTGATCTTCATCGATTTCATAAATGGTACAGATGTTGGGATGGTCGAGCGAGGAAGCTGTTCGAGCTTCGCGTTTGAAGCGCTCCAACGCCCTTGCATCGTTCAGGGCGCCCTCAGGCAGGAACTTCAACGCCACCATGCGTCCCAGACGCATGTCTTCCGCCTTGAAAACGACGCCCATGCCTCCGGCACCGATTTTTTCGCGAATGCGATAGTGGGAAACAGTCTGGTCGTTCATGCCGTCGCAGTCCTGCGTGCGTCTGATGGCGGCATGGTACTGAGTTAGACAGGCAGGTGCAATAGCCCGGGCGGGGTAATGATGACTCGAAGGGGGGTGGGTACCGAGCAGGAAGAGCTACTTCTTCTTTCCAAGCTTCTTCGCGATTTCTTCAACAATCCTTGGACGCATGTCGGCAAGAACGCTGTCCACGATATTCGCAATTTCCGGGTCGCTGTCGAGTGACGCGACTTCCTCCGCGTTCCCTTCTGCGCCCGCAGCGACAGCCTTCGCTGCATCGTCTGCCAGTTCTGGACGATCGTCTTCGGTCTCCCGGGTTCTGATGCTTCCGGTGTCGCGGATTTTGCGCCAGCTCGCCCACGCCGCGGCCGTGTTCGCCGAAATGTCGCTATCGTGTTTTGCCACGTGATCGCCAGTCCCGGCCGGTGTATTTCCGGCACTGGAAACCAAAACATCGTCCGGGGCCTCTTCCTTCGAAGCGGTCTCCGACTCCACCTTTTCTGCCACGGCCTTGTCAACCTCGGGAGTTGCGACTTGCATTTCGGGTGCTGGGACGCTCGAAGAACCTTCCTGCGACGACTCCTGCGCAGTTCCTACCGCTTCCGAGTCCGTCGACTTTGTTTCCCCGGATGTAACTAATTCCTTTGGGCTCCCGGATACCGAAGTCTCTTCCGAGTTGACGCTGGGTTCAGCAGAGATCTCTGGAGCTGCTGAGGTTGTGGTTTGTTCAATCGGCAAGGGCGAAACTTCTTCTCGACGTTCCGCACCGACGCCAGCTGCAGAAACCGTATTGTCGTCTCCGGTGGGGACTGGGTAAGCCTCCGCACCCTTGCCAGCATCACTCCACCCGTTCGGGTGCCCCGCTGGCTCCGGAGCAGGGGCTGAAGCAGCCGAGGCTTCTACGAATGGTGCCTTGGATTCCTGCACGACCTCATTCACCGATAGACTTGCCGGAATGGCTTCGGACGTCACAGAACTGGCCGCGGAGTGCTCAGGTTCCCCCATTACCGCAAAAGACCCGCCCGACTTTTGCATCTCCTGTTCCAGGGAAATGGAAGCCTCTTCACTGGATAGCGCAACAGCAACCGCTGTCCACCGTGTACCGTTCGCGCCGGCAGCAGCCGCAACCGCCATAGTCGCTGGCTCCTCGGCCGTGGACGCTCCGGACAAGGAGTCTCTTGACGGATCGTTCGACTCCTGCGCCCCTTCCTGCTCAAGGCCAGCGCTGACTGCTGGTAGTTCCGCTGCAATCGGTGTCGTCGAGAGTCCTTTGGACGGCTCGTCAGGTATCGGGTTTTGCGCGGCCTCAGCAGGTTGGATTGCAGCTGCCGATGTCGCCACCTCAGTCGGCGTCCCACCCTCATACTTCGTTACTGCAGATGGGGTGAACGTTTCCGCCGCAACTACAGCCGGTGTCCCTTGGATCGTCTCCGAAGACTTTTCTTCCGCGCCTTTCGGCTCCGCAATTTTGCCCTTCACTTGGGCAGCAGCAGCGGCCAGCGCCGCTATCTCTTCGGGCGTGACATCTTTTGGGAGCGCATCTCCAGCGAGAGCCGACAAATTCACGCGTTCGTCCTCGGCTTGTGGCGGCGCGACCGTCGGATATTCTTCCGCTTTATGCTCGCTTGGCTTGTGTTCGATGACTGTACGAAGGTCTTTGTTGACCGGGTTATAGATCGCAGGATCATCGACATCCTGCTCCGGCTCTTTTTCTTTTTTCTTGGGAAATACGATCCGGCTCTTCCAGCCGGAATCCTCGTCGACTGCTCCCGAGCGGTCAAATCGTCCCTCGTCGATCGCTGCGGTGGCACGCGCAAAACGGCCGGGTTTCGAGGGCTCCGAGCGCGGCACCACTTTGTCTTCCAGTTTGCTCAGCGCGCTCAGTAACTCGCTAGCTTCAAAGGGCTTAATGATGAATCCATCGGCACGGACTCGCCTTGCTTCCTCGGGCTTAAAAGGTTCAAGCTTCCCTACGGTTAACAGGATTGGAATTCGTGAGGTATCTCCCGCTTCTTTCAGCCGTTGGCAAACTTCCAGGCCACTGTAGCCGGGCATATAAACATCGAGCACGATCAGATCGGGTTTGTGCTCGCCTACCTTCTTCAGCGCTGCCGACCCGTTATTAACCGTAATGACTTCGTACCCCGCATCCGCGAGGATTTTCCGCCCCATATTCTGGGCGGTGACGCTATCGTCGGCGAGCAATATCTTCCGGGCCAAAGGCTTTGTCCTCTGATGAGGGGAGATAACGCGAAGGTAACCCGCCGCTCAACCTAAGTCAATGATGCAAAAGGGAAGTAACACGTTACTAGTGGTCAGCACCTACCGCGACGAACGTAAGGTTGAAGTGCGAAAACTTGCAATTTGAAACTGCCGGCGAGAACGCAGCGGTATCAACGACGCTGCAGTTCGAAATCGCGACCGCTAATAGCGAACAGATTTAGAAAGGCACCACTTTCTTCAGCCCCTTCTTCTTATGCTTCTTGCTGCTCGAGATGTCCTGATCGGTGGCCGGGGTATTATCGTCGGAACTCGCCGAAGCGGTCGACGAAGACTGTCCCGCCGGAATCTCATTCACTTGTGTTGGAGGTGGCAGGTTCTGATCGCCACTGCTCGGCGTCAATTCGTTCGAATCAGCCGGTGCTGTCGGCTTTAGTTCGTTCGGATCATTCGCCCCAGGGCTGGTTTCCTTGATCGTAACTCCTAATGGGGTCTGCAGTGTTGTATTCGCGTCCGCCGCTGGCGCAACGTCATTCATGCCAGGCTGAGTGGGCTTCACTACTTCCGCCCCGACCACGGCTTTCTCGCCACCGCCCATGGCCCCCATGGTTTCTTGTCGCACGACATCCGTGGCAGGAATCGGCGCAGCTTCCACCAGATTCGGATTTCCCACCTGCGTCGCCTTCGCGACGTCCGGTCCCTTCTTGATAAGACCGGTTACCCGCTGCATCATCGAGCTTTCACCGCGGCTGTCGATCTCGGCCTTGTTCTGCGCGACCGCCGCCTTCGTAGGACGCGGCACCGGTTGATGCATTGCGACCAGCCGTCTCTTCGCATCATCGGCCCGATCCATCAACGGATAACGCGTCAGGATTTTGTCATATGCCTGCGACGCATCTCGTGTGAACTCTTCCGCATACTTTGCTTTGGCGGCTTCACTGACACATCCACGCGGCTGCCCCTTTGCGTCGCACGTCGGAGAGTTACGGATTCGCGTCATCTGGCCTTCGTAGTTCTGGCCCAACAGCCATGCAGCCTCATCGGCACGGCTGTACAGCGGGTATTTCTCGAGCAACGACCTTAGTCGAGCAATCGATGCCGGATACGACTCGCGCAAATAGTAGAACCGCCCAATCATGAACTCGCGGTCCGCCAGAACTTCCTGCACTTCCATCAACTTGCGCTTCGCTTCCGGAACCAGCTTGCTGTCCGGATACGTCAGGATCATCTTCCGGTATTCATCCTCGGCGCGCTTGGCATGCGTGTAGTCGCGATCCGCCTTCTCCATCTGCTGGTAATGGATGTTGGCGATCTTCAGCTGCGCCTCGGCAGCTTCAGGCATATTCGGAAAGAAGATCTCGAAGTCGCTATATTCCTGCTCGGCCTGCGCCAACGCCGCAGTTCCGCCTTCCGCGTACCAGGAATCGCCCACCGCCAGCTTGGCTCGGGCAATATATTCAGAATCCGGATAGGTGTTGATCAGCGTCTGCAGCGTGAGCCGCGCCACGTCAAAGCGGTTGTGCCGCATCGCATCCATCGCCTTGTCGAACAGTACTTTGTCCGGTTGTTTCGATCCAACGCCGGCCAAGGGGTTCACGGACTTCTTATTGGTGCAAGCCGCAGTAAGCGCCAGCAGCATGGCTAGCAGGATGATCGACGTGGTCCGACGTGACATATGAATCCTCACAACTCCAGAGTCCAAAGTGATCCACCTCAACTTTGCAACTCTGAAACGTTGAACTTGGCTTTCTTAGACTTTCTGCAGCGCAGCCTCAGTCGCCGCCTTCAGCAACGCCTCGGCATTCTTCTTTGGATCACCCTTCCCGAACACCGCGTTGCCCGCCACCAGAATTTCCGCCCCCGCTTGAACCACGTCGGCGACGGTGTCCAGTGCGACTCCGCCATCTACCTCTATGCGGTACTGCAACCCGCGCTGGTTACGAATTTCAGCCAAACGACGCATTTTGTGCAGCGTGGAGGGGATAAACTGCTGTGCTCCAAATCCCGGATTCACCGACATCACCAGGACATAGTCCACGATATCGAGCACTTCGGTCAGAGTCTCAACCGGCGTCGCTGGATTGATAACAACTCCCGCCTGGCATCCGTGGCTTTTGATCAGGTGCAGCGTCCGATCCAAATGGCGGCAGACTTCCTGGTGCACCGAGATCCAGTTCACGCCCGCATTCGCAAAAACAGGGATGAAATCGTCCGGATTCTCAATCATGAGGTGGGAATCCAGAGGCAGCTCGGTAACCTTCCGCAGCGATTTCACCACAGGAGGTCCGATCGTCAGGTTCGGAACAAAATGTCCATCCATGATGTCGACGTGGATCACGCTCGCTCCGCCTTCGCAGGCTGCGCGCACCTGTTCCCCGAGCCGGGCGAAATCCGCGGAAAGTATTGACGGTGCTAATTCGATCAAACCCGGGCCTCAGAACCTGACTTGTTGCAAGCTATTGCTTGTGCAAATTTTATCACGCTGATCCTGTGTGGCGCGGGCGGCTCGCCCGCGAAATGCCGGAATGAGATCCGAATTCAACCGGATCCCCCTTCCGCGCGATTCTCCCCGTAAGACGGCCCTTGAAGCTATCCATCTGGCACAGTTCAACGCCCGTGGTACCCTCATCCTCCGTGCCCCTGCCGTCCCATTTCGTCCCCGCAATTTACGCCGTCACTGCAGTCTTTCTATGGGGAGCGTCCGACTTCGCCGGAGGCTAC
>JASLEQ010000633.1 GCA_030151135.1 Candidatus Sulfotelmatobacter sp.
CTCGAGCGAGCGCGCTATTTACTGGTCAGCGAATTGGCCATGGCGCGAAATTGCGAGGAATCGAAAATCGAAGAGCTCCTTACGCTCACGCTCGCGAAGTGCAAGCTGCGCTTCCCCGAGGCCAGCGAGTTTCAAGCCTAGCGAATTCCTGAATTTATCTCCCAATTCGGGTTGGGCTAAACGGCAATGCTGTTTCAGCAAGCCAAACAGCGATGCAGGAATCGTTCAATCGACCGTGCTTCGTAAACACCGTCGAATGAAGCCAGCGCGAAATCTTAGGTCTCGAAGCCGGAACTTTCTTCATTTGTGCGGGTCGAAATTCAGTTTCACTGTGAGCGTCTCGTCGGCCGGCGCAGGTGCATACCTCCAGGACTTCACCGCTTTCATGGTTGACTGCCCCAGAATTGGATTTCCGCCCAGCAACTTGACGTTCTTCACGGATCCGTTGGGCGCGATCTGCACTTCTACGCGCACGACTCCTCCAATGTAGAGCTTCTTAAGAGCGTCGGGATAGTCCGGCTCGACCCTCGTAATCAACTTTCGATCGTTCTCCTGTGCGGAGACGCGCGAGATTCCAACCACTCCGATAAAAAGGCTGCTCATCAACAGCGCGCCCACCGTGAATCGAAACCCGATCTTCTGAGTCAACCGGCGGGGCGCTTGTCCCATATTCGACATTGCTCCCCCTTGCAATCCGTTTAAGGCAGTTCCAAGCTCAACTGATAAACCTCTTGCGTGCTGCGGTCCTTTACGAACATGAAGGAACCATCAGCAGTCCGGCCCGTCCAGGGACCCAGCGCCCCCGGATATCGCTCAAGACTTCCCAGCTCAAACACTAGCTCAGCCGCATTCCGGCCGACCTCTACGCGGCGGACTGCTTCTGCGCCGCTGACAAAGTCATCAAAAAATAAATAGCGGCTGTCGGCGGACCATGTCGGATAGCTGAACGCGCCCGCCGGCTCTTTCAACCACGTTGTCCATTTCTGCGTTTTGAAGTCAAACAGCATCATGTCGGTTCCGTTCGGCGACATTGCGGCAATGTAGCGTCCATTCGGGGACCATCGAGGGCTGAACAATCCGTCAGAGCCGGGGATGGTTGTGATCTCGTGCGTTTTGAAATCGATGATCCGGATCTTCAATCCATTCTGGTCGCGATTGAATTCCCCGAACATCATCCGCTCGCCGTCCGGCGACCAGTTCGCGTCGATCTGGCTGCTATTCTCTGCCAGCAGTTCATGGCCGTCGCCACCGCTTGATGAGACTAGGGACAGCTTCCACGAACCGCCGGGTTTTACGCTGGCATAAGCGATCTGCTTACCATCGGGCGACCAGTGCGGCAAAGCGGCGCGTTCAGAATCGCTGGTCAATTGCATGCGTTCCGAACCATCCGCTCGAGCTCGCCATAAGGTGCCTTCAGGAATCGTGACGTAGGCAATCCAGTTGCCGTCGTTCGAGAAATCGACATCAGTCGCGGACAGGCCCGCGATCAACGGAACAAATTGCTTCTTTTTCGCTTCGTACTTCACGACCTCCACGGAGGGCTGAACGCCAATCGCCCAAAGGGTTTTGCTGTCCCGCGCAGGAAACGCATTCCCAAACGACATCGGCCCGGCAGTAATTTGTGTAGGAACCGAGTTTGCTTCCTTCTTCGATTCGGGCAGAGCCCAAAGGCTGGTCACGATAAGGTTGGTGCTCGAGAGAGTTTGGCTCGCCTGGAACACGTAGTACTTGCCATCCGCGGTCCAGCTTCCACAGCACGCTGTTGTCTTCAGCGGCCATTCGGAAAGAAGTGCATGGGCTTTCTCCCCGTCTTTCCGCACTTCCCAAAGAGAAACTGTATTCTGCTCGGAATCGCTGACGGTGAACCGGATCCTTTTGGCATCGGGCGAAAAACGTGCCGCAAAAATCGATCCGTTGGCGGTATAGATTTTGTGTACTCCGTTGCCATCCGCGTTCGCGACGAACAGATCGGAATCCTTGGCAAAGACCAACTGCTTCCCATCCGCGGACCAACTGGCATCCCTGCCGCCGAGATCGCCAATTCGTGACGGCTTACCGGAGGGGACGGGCAGCGTCCAGAACTCGTTATCGCCGGAGTCCTTTGAAGTGGATGCGATCAGCAGCTTTGAGTGATCGGCCGATACGTCCAGAGCCTGCAGACTCGAAAAAGGAGTTGGCAGCACTACGCGTCCGGACCCGGTGAGATCCAGCTTGGCAATCATCCGGTTTGAGCCGGGCAGCTCCGTGACGAACAGGCTGGAGTCATCCGACAGCAGGTTGGTTTTTCGATATCCGTCATTTGTAACTTGCTTGATCGCGGTGACACGCGGTGTCGGACCGTTCGCGGCGCCTTGTAAGTCATTGCGAAGCGTGCCCGCTATGACAAACATTCCTACGATCGTAAAAATCGAAAGCGAGATTCTGGTTTTCATGTTGGTTCCCGCACTTGCGCCTTCAGGGGAGTACTGCCTAGATGGTAGGACCAGCTGATTCAGTGGCAGTATCGAAAATCACCGCCCGTGATTACGGCAGTAATCACGGGCTGGCTCGGTAGGATAGAGGAAGGGTTCGCCCTGCGCGGAGGTTTATCCCCGCCGCGGAGGGGCTTGCCTGGCCTGGATGCGTTGCTGCTGTTGCGCATGTCTTTGCTGGAGTTGCTGCGTCTGCTGTTGATGCCGCTGCTCCAATTGCTGCTTCTGGCTTTGACCCGCATTCCGGCGCTCCAGCTTCTGGTGTTCCTGGTCTTGCTTCTGCTGGAGCTTCTGCCTGTCTTTTTCCTGCTTGGCGTAAAGTTTTTCCTGCTGTTGCTGATATTTCTTGTCCTGATTTGAGTTGTTCGCAGGCCGTTGAATCGGAGGCAAATCGTTAGGATGTACGGGTGAACGTGAAGCCGCGTTTTGCTGTTGCGGCCCACCGTGCCCACGATTTGCCGGCGGGTTATAAGAACCTCCGGCTTCTTTTGCGGGGACAGCCGCACGAAAGTCGTTCGGACGATCGGTAGCGGCAACGGGCGGTTTTCCGTGGTTCGACGCAGCGCGCAATTCCGGGTTCGAGCGGGCCTGCTGATAGTGTTGCGTCTGCGCCGAAACCGGCGGCAGGTGACGGTCTCGCGCCGCAGCTTCCTCTTCTGGACGCGGGCGCGCAGCAATACCTCCCGGGCCGCCGTTATAGCTGACGCGGTTTTCCGTTACGTGAACATTTTCGTTATAGACGTTGTGAATGTTCACGACGTTCACGTTCGTAACGGAGCGATTGTAGTAGAAGTGGTCATTCTCCCAACGTCCTCCCACGAAGCCCACCCCGAAATATCCGAAGCCATAGTTGATGCCGCCATAGAATCCGACATGCGGTCCCCACCAGCCCTCGTGAAATATATAGGCACCACCCTCCCATCCCCAGTACGGGGGTGTCCAAAAGAATCCGGGCTCGGGAGCGAGCACCCATGTGCCCGGAACCCAGTAGTAGTCTTCATAATCTGCATCCCACGCCCAATATCCCGGAGTCCACAGATAACCATCGCCTGGACAAATGGGCTGATCGTAGACCGGAAGTGCCGGCGGGCCGAATGAAACTGATATTCGTACCTGCCCGAATGAAGGAATCGCGAAAACAAGCAGCGCTATCGCGAACAGAAAACTCCTTAGAGAAGGAACCTGACGCATGCAACTTCCTCCTGCGAGTCAATTACCCCGTTACCCTAACCGCTTGAATCTTTGCGGCTTCAGATGCAACGATCCGGAGAAAAGGTTGAAGAGATTATTTCTCGTCAATGGCCATTTCAATCATTCTAAGGATTTTAAGCGCTGCAGGATCGCGCTCTTTCCAATAGCAGATTTCTTTCCTTGGAATTTCGAGAGAGCGAGGCGGCCCTTTCAAATTCCACCCGCGCTTCTGCAGTTCGACCGAGCTTTTTCAAGAAATCACCGCGGACACTTGGCAGCAAGTGATAACCACGGAGGGCAGGGTCATCTTTGATCGCATCGATCAGTTCCAGGCCCGCCGAAGCTCCCTTCGCCATTGAAACGGCGACGGCGCGATTTAACTCAATCACCGGCGAAGGTTGGATGGCTGCGAGCTCTTGATATAAATCAGCAATCCTGCCCCAATCCGTTTCCTGGGCGGTGAATGCTCTCGCATGGCACGCCGCGATAGCGGCCTGGATTACATAAGGTCCACGGGGCGTGTGCAGTTTCTCCGCTCTGGCTAAGGCCACCAATCCGCGTTCAATGAGCAGGCGATCCCACTTCGAACGATCCTGCTCGAGGAGCAGAATCGGATCTCCCGCCGCATTCACTCGCGCCTTTGAGCGCGAACCTTGGATTTCCATGAGCGCAACCAGTCCATGCGCTTCCGCCTCATTCGGGACCAGTCCGACGAGGGTTCGTCCCAAGCGCATTGCTTCTTCACACAGAGTTGGACGCATCCAGTCGTCCCCGGCGGTCGCAGAATATCCTTCGTTGAAGATTAAATAGAGGACTTGAAGAACGGAAGACAAACGCGCGGAGAATTCCACGCCGCGCGGCACCTCGAAGGGAGCGTGCGAGTCGGAGAGCGTTTTTTTTGCGCGGACGACCCGCTGCGCCATGGTCGCTTCTGAAACAAGGTAGGCGTGTGCGATCTCGTCGGTGCTGAGTCCCCCCAGCAGGCGCAATGTGAGCGCAACCTGGGCCTCTGTCGACAGCACCGGATGACACGCGATGAATACCAGGCGCAGCATGTCGTCACCGATGTTGTCGTCCATGGCAGCAGCAAGATTGGGCACTTGCATTTCGCGCTCGGCCATTTCGCGGCCAAGCATTTCATGCTTTTCATCGATGAGGGAGCCGCGCCGGAGGAAATCGATAGCTCGATGTTTCGCCGTAGCCATGAGCCATGCGCCGGGATTTTCAGGAATGCCCGATTCGGGCCACTTTTCCAGTGCGACCACCAAAGCGTCTTGCGCAAGTTCTTCCGCGATACCGACATCTCGTACGATGCGAGTCAGCCCGGCAATCAAGCGGGCCGACTCGATCTTCCAAACGGCTTCGATGGCGAGATGTGTTTCGGTAGCTCCCACTGCTACCGATCACATCATTTCCAGGCTTGTAGCGCAACCTCGGCGACATGGTTTGTGCAAGGCGCATCTGCACCTTGTTCGTAGATTTGGCGAATCTCGCATTCGCCTTCGCCCGCCACCATGAGGAAGTCCTTTGCTAACTGGATCGCCTCCGCCTTGGAGTTAGCCCTCAGAATGGCGAAGCCGCCGACAACTTCCTTGGCTTCGCTAAACGGACCGTCCGTCACGCTGATGTTTTCGCCGGACCGCCGGACTCTTGCTCCTAGAGCAGTTGGCAGGCAGCCTTCCGTTGCCAGCAGCCAACCTTCCTTGAAACCTTGCTCGACCAGCTTGCCCATCCGTTCCATGTCTTGTTGCGACGGAGGGCTATTGCGCTCAACGTTTTTGTAAATGCTCAGGAATTTCATCGGAATTCTCCTTTTGATTTTGGTCCATATATTTCGGCCGAACCGCCCCGCTGGCATCTCGTTCATTCCGGCCTCTGTGGATACGTCGAACCATCAACGACAATTTCGACAACTTTTTTGATTTTTTTATTGCCGCCGGTGACGGACGTAAACTTTCAACCTGCAGTCCGGAAGTGTCGGCCTCAAGCCGGATGTTTACGCTCGATCTGCTCACGCAAACGCTGCTCCCGGTCCTTCGCCTCTGGAGTGAGATTCTCTCCGAAATCCGCGGCCTCAAAGAAAGGACGGATCTCCACTTCCGATTCACCGGGCATCGGGTTTGGACAACGCTTGAGCCATTCGACGGCCTCTTCCATTGACCGTACCTGCCAGATCCAGTACCCGGCAATTAGTTCCTTCGTCTCTGCGAAGGGACCGTCAATGATCGTTCGCTTATTTCCAGAAAACCGGACCCTTTTTCCGGCGGAAGATGGTTTCAATCCATCGCCGGCCAGCATAATGCCGGCTTTCACCAGTTCCTCGTTGTACTTTCCCATTGCCTCGATAAGTTCTTTGCTCGGAAGAACTCCAGCTTCCGAATCTTTAGTAGCCTTTACGATCACCATCACTCGCATTGATGTTTCTCCTGATTTGTCGATAGAAGCGCCCTTATCCTGAGTGCCGCTTCCTATATACGTCGGACGAGGCTTCAGGAATTCGACACATTTTGAAAGAAAATGGCAACACGTGCCGCTGCTAGCATGGTCGGGAGGCTGCCACCGCCGACCGCCAGAAGCCGGAAAGCGAAGCCGGGGTTATAATGACGGAAGCCTTGCCGTAATCCGGCCGATCCGTAACCTGGCTGAAATCAGATGACAGACGCGATTAAGAGAAAATTGCAGGAAGAGATCAACGCGCTTGAACACGAGTTGATCCATGAACTTCCCAAAGAAATCAAGAAGGCGGCAGCGCTTGGCGATCTCAGCGAAAATGCCGAGTATCACATGGCCAAGCAGCGCCAGGAATTTGTGAAGGCGCGCGTCCGCCAACTCGGCAAACGGCTCGCGGACTTGTCGATGGTCAACATGAACAACATCCCCAAGGATAAGGTTGGCCTCGGATCCACGGTCAAGGTTTACGATAATACGAAGGGCGAGGAAGTTGAATACAAGCTCGTTACCAGTGAAGAATCCGATGTCGCTGCCGGAAAGATTTCCACTACCAGCCCGATTGGCCGCGCACTCCTCAACAAGAAAGTGGGGGATGAAGCCACCGTCGTAACGCCCAATGGCAAACGGGAGTTGGAGATTCTCAGCCTCATTACGATCCACGAAGATAGTGGGGAAGGACCGAAAGAGGCGCAGGCGTAAGCAGCACCAGGCGCATGGACCAAAGACGAAAAGTTTCACGAGCTAATGCTGATTGTCGAATTTCGCCCCGCCCCTCTGTCTGTTTCGTAGCTAAAGTGAGGCTTCACCTATGACAGCCTCTTGGACCTCCGCCTTTGGACGCGCTTGCGGAGTTCTTCTCGATACGATCGTCCGCTGGCTCGCGCTCTCCCGCATCAATCCGAATGTCCTTACCTTCATGGGATTGCTGGTCAATACCTGGGCCGCATTTCTGTTCGGGGTGGCCAACGCCTCAAATCAAAAAAGGATGTTTATCTACGCCGGGCTCGTGATCATCTTTTCCGGCTTCTTCGATCTAGTCGATGGACAGGTCGCTCGCGCGACCAACCGCGTAACCCGTTTTGGCGCCTTCTTCGATTCGGTCGTCGACCGCTATTCCGATGCCAGCCAGTTTCTCGGCCTACTGGTTTTCTACTCTCGGGGTGGTCGGTATACGTACGTCGTGCTGAGCGCTTTCGTCATGATCAGCGCCATCATGGTCAGCTACACACGAGCGCGCGCAGAATCGCTGATCGGTTCCTGCCGCGTTGGGTTTATGGAACGTCCCGAACGCCTGGTGCTCGTAATTCTGGGCGCATTATTTAATCGCATGGCCCCCGTCTTGTGGCTCATTGCGGCGCTCAGTACCATCACCGTAATTCACCGCATGCGCTACACATGGACCAGAACGCAAGATCCGCCGATGAGCCTGAAGTCCGGCCAAGCCGCCTGATGAGCCTCGCTACGTTATAACTCCTAGATTATTCACCTTTCAAAATTGGTTCTTTTGCTGTATTCCGAGTTCCCCCTATTTCTTTTTAACTAGCTTCTGTAAGCAAGCAAGATCAAGCAGCATCAAGCAAGACTGAGAAAGACAGCAAGACCAGGCAGCATTAAGCAAGACCAGGTAACACAAGCAAGACGAGCCGCCTCGGGACCCAGCGCACGCCAGGTTCCGAAGCGGCTCTTAATTCCTACGGCAAATTTCGGCGGTGGTCAGGCTATTTTCATTATTTTCCGTGCAGTTTTGGATATCTATTCCTCGTCCTGATGGTGCGCGTTTTCGGACAACGTCCCGGAAAGCGACCATCACGCAGATCATTACCGTAACCCGCTGCCGTTACGCCCTCGCCTACCATGATCTCGTCTGAAAGAAACAAATCGTCTGCCGCTCAATGGGGAAGAATGACTCTCAACCGACGGTCAACCTGGGATGACCGCAGCGTATAAGCGAGCAGGCGCTGTTTCCCGAGTGTTCGTATCATTCATTCCCCGAAGCGTTTGCGTGTCATCACCGTAAATTGCCATTACTCCTGCTATGCTATCCGTTCGCTTTTTGCTCTCGAGCGGGATGCGAATATCGCGACTGCCATGTCAATGAATCCAGTCCTGGTGGTTCACGGCGGCGCTTGGGCCATGCCTGATGACATGGTCGACGCCCACATCCGTGGCGTGAACAATGCCCTCGCGACTGGATGGCGCGTGCTCGAAGCGGGTGGCACGGCGCTCGATGCTGTAGAGGAAGCCGTTATCATTCTGGAGGACGACGAGACCTTCGACGCCGGACGGGGCAGTTTCCTCAACCGTGACGGCAAGGTTCAACTCGACGCGCTCATCATGGATGGCTCCACCCTCCGCGCCGGAGGCGTTGGATGCGTGGAACACCTTCGAAATCCCGTGCGGGCCGCCCGCAAAATCCTAAGTGAGAGCCCGCACGTCTACTTCGTCGCAGAGGGTGCTGAGAAATTCGCCGCCGAGCACGGAGTTCCGCTGTGCAAAAATGAAGATCTCGTGATCCCGCGTGAAGTAGAGCGCTTACGGATGTATCAGAGTTCACAAGCAGCCAGCAAGCAGGATGGGAACGATCTCTTTGCTGCCGGTCATGACATGACCATCTCGCACGATACCGTCGGCGCAGTGGCCCTCGATCGCAATGGCAATATCGCTGCCGCGACTTCGACCGGAGGAACGCTCAACAAAGCTCCGGGGCGTCTTGGCGATTCGTCTCTCATCGGCTGTGGGTGCTACGCCGACAACGAGAGCGCCGCGGCGTCCACCACCGGATGGGGCGAGCCCATCATGAAACTCGTGCTCGCCAAGTGGACGGCAGACCGCATTGCCGCCGGAAATCTTCCCGAGTGGTCTGCAAAAGAGGCCATGAACTACCTGAAGCAGCGAGTCAATGGCCACGGCGGCATCATCGTCCTCGACGCACAAGGGCGCTTCGGAATTGCTCACAACACTCCACGCATGGCTTGGGCTTACAAAACACTCTCAAAGCAAGATGCGGGCGTAATCCGCGAAGGCTGACGCTAAAGGCGGCAACGTTACCTCCGTAAATTGTTCCGCTCTTTGCCGGCTGTTGTAATCCGACCGATGCCGTTCGTGCGCAAATGTCCAAAGTGTGGCTTGGATCTTACCGATCCTTCTGCCAGAGTTTGTCCAATGTGTGGATTGTCGCTCGCCTCCACATCGAGGAAACCTCTCTGGGGCATCGCCATCTTTCAAATCGGTATCGCAAGCGCCTTCATGCTTTTGTTCCGATTTCCGAAATGGATGATGGCAGCCTTCGCCGGGATGATTTTGGCGGGAACTCTGGTCAGTTCACTATTGAAACCGCAAATGCCATCTGCGCCGCGGGGACCACAGCCAGTTCCCATACGTCCGGTGCTGTTTCGTTTCGTAATCGTAGGCATCTTCATCTGCGGGGTCGGGTGTCTCTGTTTCGGACTGTTCGGCTTCGTTGCCTTTATGAATTCGTGGAACGACTGGCATCGATATCAGGGCCAGCCGTACCATGTCACAACTTTTCAAGTGACCCACGTGTATTTCCAAAAACTCATGAAGGGCGGACGGGATTTTTATGCCAGTGGCACCGTGGACGGTCAGCGCGAATGGATGAGCCTTGAGCCGTATCTACGTAGCCGGCCGCGCGACCTGGCAGAAGTGGAGGAACGTGTCCCGGTTGGAACATCAATCCCAATTTATCTTTTTCCGGAATTAAAAGGACGCTCGCGCGTGCGTGTCTATGCCGATACCCCACCCGCGGACGCCTACCACCGGGCGGCGATGAATGCGGTGAACTACGGCCTGACCGGCCTCGCGATCTGCGGGGCGTTACTGTTCCTTCTGTCACGGGTGCGGCAGATGTGCTTCGCGGATGCGCCCATGCAGTTCTCACGATCAGCGGGACGATAAATTCACCTCGGCGGCAGCTACAGCCATCCCTTCGTTCTCGCAATGCGGGCTGCTTCTACCCGATTGCTCGCCCCTAACTTGCTGATCGCCTCGGAAAGATAGTTCCTCACGGTTCCATCGGAGAGTCCTAACTCGCTGGCGATATCTCCGCTGGCCATTCCTTCGCCCGCAAGGCGTAGCACCTGGCGCTCGCGATCGGTCAATGGATCCATCTCTGCCCAGGCTTCGGTCGCGAGTTCCGGATGGATCACGCGCAGTCCCTGGTGCACCCGTCGAACAGCATCGGCCAGTTCTTCAGCCCGCATATCCTTGAGAAGATAGCCCGACGCGCCCGCTTCGAGCGCCCGGCGCAAATATCCAGCACGTGCAAACGTGGTCACAATCACGACGCGAGTCCCGGTGCGGCGCCGTTTCAGTTCGGCGGCGACATCAAGACCGCTCATGTGAGGCATTTCGATATCCGTAATAAATACATCGGGCTTGTGGGCCAGCACGGCCTCGAGTGCCTCTCTGCCGTTGCGCGCCTTCGCGATCACCGAGATGTCGCCTTCGATTTCCAGCAATGCTGCCAGCGCGCCCAGTACCATGCCCTGGTCTTCAGCCAGCACCACGCGAATGCATTTGCGCCCGTCTTTGGTGCTCTCCCTCGCGCCTTCTTTGGTAAGTGGATTCAATTTTTGCCACTTCCGTTCTTCACCGGGATATCTTTCAAAGGCAGCGTGATCAGCAGCCTGGTGCCGGACTTGTTGCTGCGCTCCAACGTGCCGCCGATCATCTCGACGCGCTCGCGCATCCCTCGCAGGCCATTGCCTTCCACATTCACACAGCCCTGCCCATCATCGGAGATTTCCAGCCGACACGATCCGTTCTGCTGTTCCAGACGCAAGCGGCAACTGGAAGCTCGCGCATGCCGCACGACATTTGTGACACCCTCCCGGACGGCAAGAGACAGCACGCTTTCCTGTATGGCCGGAATCTGCAGGGTTGTGGCCGCCTCGAGTTGCACGCTGACTCCCGCGGTTTCAAGGGTCGCCTTGGCCTGCGTCAGTTCGGCGGCTAGCCCTTTCGCCCGATAGCCGCGGATCGCATCCCGCACTTCCGACAGCGCCTTCCGCGAAATCTCCTCGACCTCACGAATTTCTTTACCCGCGCGTTCAGGATCACGCTCGATCAATTTTCCAGCCAGTTCCGATTTCAAAGTGATTACCGACAGAGTGTGCCCGAGCACGTCATGCAGGTCGCGGGCAATCCGCTCGCGCTCCGCAAGCTTTGCCAGATGCTCAATTTCTTCGTTCGCCTTGCTCAGTTTCCGATGCATCCGGTTGCGTTCGGCGAAAAATGTATTACCCGCACCGATGATGATGGGAAACAATGACGCCCAAAAAATCGCCCATAGATTGATATTCGGCCGGCCCATCGCCCGCAATGCCAGCGATTCCAGCGCGCCGATGCTACCTACGAGAATCAATCCAGCCACAGCCGCCTTCTGCGTGTTTACGCAAAACGGCAGCATCGCCGCGGCGTAGATAAAGAAGGTGCACGCGCCTGAATTGATCGGCATGAACAGCATGCCAAGAGCGATCATGCCTCCGATATGTACGAAAAGGCTTGGATTCTCCAGCGCGAACAATCCGAAATAAAGAAAAATGAAGACGAGGGCTCCAGCGATGTCGAGGAGCCAGATTCGTGCGCTGGCGTTGCCCAGCACCGGATCAATGAAGAAGAATCCGAGATAGAAAATCCACAGAAGAGGACTCCAACCGTGGTCCTTGTCTTTGAAGATGGTCCGCCACGGCTTCATTTGCCAATGGCTGGCCGTCGAGTTGGGACTTTCTCGTTCGTAGGTCAACGACGGCATAGCCCTATTTTCTCTCGGCTCGTCAATTCCGGCCACCTTGCGCGACCGACCGTGCTTCGTACCAAACCAGCAGGGCTGCGGGCACGAGCAACATCAACGACTTCACGCCCGTGTACAAGGCGGTCACACCAAACAGCATCAACAAGATGGTAAATCCGATCGACTTTTTCGTGTTCATACTCATCTCACTTGCTCAAGGCAACTCTCAACAGTCCTCGCTACAGCCCTCTTGAGACTTGTACTTCGTTTAGCCATACATTTTTTCCTGGTCGCGCTGGAAGCCAATACGCGCGACTCCCAAACAGATCATCGTGAACGCGAGCAGCACTTCCCAATGCGCCACTGCCGAATGGTGATTTCCCGCGCCTACTGTTCCCAGTGCCAGTTGCGAAAGGTGATATGGCGGCAGCACCAGCGCGATCTTCTGCACCACCTTCGGCAGGAACATGAATGGCACCCATAGCCCGCTGCAGAATGACATGGGCAAATAGATGAGGTTGATCATCGGAGGCGCAGAGTTCGGGCCAGTAAAATACCCGAGTGCGAGTCCCATCGCGGAAAACGGCAGCGAACCGGCAACTAGTGTCCCCATCAGCGCAAGGACTGTAAGCAATGGCATCCGGACGCCGCCCATCGTAAAGCCCAACGCGAAGAGGGCCAGCACAATAATCGCGCTGAAGATCATGCTGACAATCACCTTCGCGGCAAAATAGGCAAAGGGCGGCATCGGACTCGCCCGCTTCACTTCCAGCCATCCCAAGCCTCGATCCGATGCCAGGCCAGCAGCCGTTCCGAACAGCGACGCCCCCATTACCCCGAATGTTCCATACGTCGCAATCAAGTAGGTTGGCACGCGCATGCCGCCGATTGCCTGGTTCGAGTTCAATACCAGCCCGAACAGTACGTAGAACATAATCGGGAAGCTCAATACGGAAAGGGTGTACACGCGCAGGCGCAGGTATTTTAGAAATTCGTACTTTGCTTCCTTCAAATAGATAGTCAAAGTATGCGCGGGCGACCTGCGAATTTGCGGTGCGCTCAATGCTATGGTTGCGCTGCTCATCTGTATCTCCTTCTGTATACTGCCTTCAATTTGAGGGAACGCTTGTGCTTTCCTGCGTCAGAGCCAGGAAGGCGTCTTCCAATCCAGCGCTGGTCACTTCAAGTCCTGACAGCGTTGCATCGAGCGACAGTAACGCCCGAACCACTGGCTCCGCCTCGGCGGCATGAATCTCCATGGCCTCGCGATCTTCTTTCGCTTCGTTGACGCCTGCCAACTCTCGCACCGTGCTCAGCGGTAATTGGGTGATGCAGCGAATCTTCTTTCCCGCGGTTTTTGCCTTGATCTCCGCCGGTGTGCCTTCGGCGATGATTTCCCCTTTGTTGATGACGGCCACTCGGTCCGCCAAAGCATCCGCTTCCTGCAAGTAATGCGTCGTCAAAAGGACAGTCTTTCCTCGCCGTACCAATTGCCGGATTTCGTCCCAGAGCAACCTCCGTGCCTCAACGTCCATACCTACCGTAGGCTCGTCCAGAAACAACAAATCGGGATCGCCACACAATGCCAGAGCGAAGAGGACACGCTGTCGTTGACCGCCGGAAAGGTCTCCGAACTTGCGGTCCCGCAGTTGCTCAAGTCCGGCGGACGCCAAAACCTGCACGGCAGGCATGGGCTTTTGGTAATAACTGGAAAACAGATCGATGTGCTCGCGCACGCGTAACGTTTCCGGAACTCGCCCCACCTGCAGCATGGCCCCGGTTCTCATCCGGTTTTCGGGATTTGTGGGGTCGCCACCGAACACGCGTACTTTTCCAGCATTCGGTTGCAGGAGCCCAAGTAGCAACTTCACTGCCGTGGTCTTGCCCGCTCCATTCGGACCAAGAAGCGCCAGTACTTCTCCTGCTCGCACCCGGAAATCGATTCCCCCGAGCGCACGGACTGAGCCATAATTCTTGGTAACTCCCTGCAGGCTGGCGACTACCGAAGGTGCCGCCGACGATTCGCGAACCCGTATTTGATCGAGAGTTGCTGTCATTTCTGGTCCTTTCAGCGCATTCATGGAACTTGCGACCATCCGTTCACCCAGTGTTTGGATCTTCGCGCGATGTCGCGTCGCCAACCAGTGCCATCCATCACGCGTAACGCGTGACAATTGTCATGGCCCCAGAACCCCGGCTAAAGTGCTCTATTCAGCTTGCGGCTCTTGGAAGTCGAGACCCAGCCGTGTCTCTTTTATGGTTGCGAGCTAAGCATGAACCTGGCGGGCTGTGGCAGGGCAATTCAAGACCAGCCTGCCCGGAAATGTGAGCGCAATGCTAGACGCCTTGATTCGATGAACAGATAGGAAAAGACAAGGAGCGGACGCGATGTGGCAAGGTCTCAAGGATTCTGGTCTAAACGTCGGAGCGCAGTCCGCGGTTCAGTGCCCTCTCATCGCCTTCCGGTAGGCAATCACATTCTTGTCGTGCTCTTCCATGGTTCGGGCAAAGCGATGATGTCCTTGGGCGTCGGCCACAAAGTAGTAGTACTCGGTCTGCGCGGGATGCATGGCTGCTTCCAATGCACTGCGGCCCGGATTCGCGATTGGACCCGGAGGGAGGCCGATATTCTTGTAAGTGTTATAGACCGAATTAAAGCTCATATCCGCATGATGCAACGCGCCTTGATAGGTCCCCGCTAATAATTCCGCGTAGATGATGCTTGGGTCCGCATCGAGCGCGATGTGCTTGGCGAGGCGGTTGTAATAAACACTGGCTACTTCTGGACGCTCTTCAGGAACTGCCGTTTCTTTCTCCACAATCGACGCCATAATGACAGCTCGCTCCAGCGGACTGAGTTCCTCGGGCCGGATCGAGCTCGGCTGATCGGCGTCTTGTTTCGCCTGGATGATCGCCGCTCCGCAGAGATGGCCAGAACGCTTCGCAATACTCTCGGTCCCGGTTGTTCCCGGTTCCGACTCGATTAATCCGATCTCTTTTGCGACGACCCGGAACTGGCAAACCATGTCGGCGGCGATCTCTTGCATCGTCATCATGCGGGAGAATTCGTAAGTGTCGGGGAACAGGTAGCCCTCGAGAGATGTGGCATTTGGCGCAATATCGGTGATCAGCTGAGTGTCAGACTTCGCCACTTTCAAGAACTCCTCAGCGGGTCCGAGCCCGGCGGCTTCGACCGCATGCGCAATATCGAATATCGTGAAGCCTTCCGGCACGACAACGGTATGAAAGTAAACGTCTCCCCGGCGAAGACGCTTCTGGATGTCAATGATGTTGGCGGCCTTATCGAATAGGTACTCGCCGGCTTTCAGCGACCGGCCGCGGTGAATGTAATGCCACAAAATGAATGCTTCCTTGCTCCGAATCACGCCTGCATTCTGCAATTCTGTCGCAATCCGCCGGGTGGAATAGCCGGGATGTAGCATGACGAAGGTCTGACCCGGCGGCTCGGTAGGCGTCAGAATCGCCCAGGAGGTCCATCCTGCGGCGGCAAGAATTGCGATAAGGAACAGCCAGACGAGCTTGCGCATTCTTCCTCAGTGTAGACGACCGTTTAGATGATACGGACCTGACTATGGTGATACGGCTTCCCGGAAGGCACTGCCCGCAACCTTGGGCACCCGGTTCCGGCAGCCTCTGAGATTCAAAAGGGAGTCCGGGAATGCCGGTTCCAAGAGCGCTCCTGGGGCTTTCGTAGGGTCGCAAGTCTTTTGAACCCTTTGAATTTCGGTATACTCAAATGTTAATAGGGGCACCTTAATAATTTGATGAGAAGTAGAAAGCCGTTTCTTACCTCGTTATTATCGCTGGCCTTACTTCCCACCACGGCCTGCCTTTTTCACACCCGTCCGGTCGAAGAACAGTACTCCAAGACACCCCTCAAGGAGTCATCCCAACAGGGCCTGATCGACAGCATCAACCAACAGGCGGAATCAATTCGTACCCTGAAGGCGACGGTCGATATTGATAGCTCCTCTGGAGGTATCAAGAAGGGCCATGTCACGGACTATAAGGAAATTAGGGGGTACGTTCTTGCCAGGAAGCCCGACGAATTGCACATGATCGGCCTCATGCCGTTCGTCAGGACAACGGCATTCGACATGGTTAGCGATGGCCGCGAGTTCAAGCTTTGGATTCCGCCCAAGAACCGGTTCGTGGTCGGCGAAAACAAGCTGACGTCGTTGAATGTCACCCAGCCGATGGAGAATATCCGGCCACAAAACATCTATGAAGCCTTGCTCATTCGACGTATCGATCCGAATAATGAAATCGCCGTCCTCGAAAACGGGTACGAGACTTTGCACGATGCCAAGGGTCACCGAGTGCTTCAAGAGGATTACCAGCTGACGATTATTAAGAAGGTAGGAGAGGGCGGATTGCTTGATCGGAAGATTATCTTCAGCCGCATCGATTTAAAGCCTCACGAGCAAATCGTTTATACCGATGATGGCAAAGTCGCGACCGACGCCAAGTACGCCGACTATAAGGACTATGAGGGATTCACCTATCCCTCGCGTATTGAGATCTACCGTCCGCAGGAGGAGTACGACATCACGTTGAACATGCTGAAGGTAGAGATCAACAAGCCTCTTACCGATCAGCAATTCGTGCTGGAGCAACCGCCGGGGGCCCAAGTCGTACATCTGGACCGTCCCCAATCGACGCTGGTGATGCCGATCGACAACCGGTAGCGGGCTTAAGGGTGCTCGTCTCGATCTTTTCAGGTTTGCTCTTTTCCTATGATGAACAAGATGGTGGTTGCCAATCTGGCGCACCGGCCCACAAGATCGCTGATTACGATGAGCGCTGTGGCGCTTGAAGTGGCGATGATCCTGCTAGTGGTCTCGGTTTTCTACGGCTATCTGAATGGCTCCAAAGAAAGCCAGATGGGAGTGGGGGCCGACATTATGCTGACGCCTCCATCGTCGGCACTGTTGCCTGGTATGGCGGGCGCGCCCATTTCGGTGAAAGTTGGAAAGGTGCTTCTCAGCATTCCCCATGTCACGGTGGCTGCTCCGGTGATCTGGGCGTTTAGCCAGAAGCCGCTGGAGATCGTTTACGGCATCGATCTGCCGACCTTCAATGAGCTCCCACCCAGGTTCGTGTATTTGTCCGGTGGTCCATTTCAGGGACCGAACGATGTCATCGTGGACGATTTCTTCGCCAGCATGAACCATATGACCGTCGGCCAGACGATTCAGGTACTGAACCATCAATTCCGTATTTGCGGCATCGTTCCCCACGGGAAGGGTGGAAGGAAATTCCTGCCCCTGGCAACGATGCAAGATCTTATCGGGGCCGATGGCCGCGCGTCCGTCTTCTACGTGAAGCTCGATAATCCAGCGAACATCGACGCGGTAACGCAATCCATTAAACAGAAGCCGGGCATGGAGCAGTACGCGGTTCGGTCAATGTCGGAATATCTGTCCATGATGACTCCCGATAATCTTCCGGGTTTCAATGTGGCCATAGAAATTGTGATCGGGATCGCCGTCATCGTCGGATTTCTGGTGATTTTTCAATCGATGTACACCGCCGTGATGGAGCGGACTCGGGAGATCGGCATTCTCAAGTCCCTGGGCGCTTCAAAGCTTTACATCGTCAACGTGGTTTTGCGGGAAACGTTGCTGCTGGCCATTATCGGAATTATTGGCGGCATTGTGATCAGCATGATCACCCGCAAAGTGATCACGGACATCCGTCCAGTCCAGCGCCTTTACTGGAGCAACCTGTGGGTGATGCGGGCGACCATTATTGCCATTGCGGGGGCGGTTGGCGGAGCCTTGTATCCAGCCTTCAAAGCTGCGCGGCGAGATCCCATCGAGGCGCTGGCTTACGAATAAGCCCAAGGTCTGCTCGCTCTGTCGATGGTAGGCCAGTCTGAACTCAAGCAGATACCGGCGAAGTTGCTCCGCCGGTATCTCTCATAGCCTAAGCCTCAGAATTTCTTTATCTTCCGAGATACATTACGTGAACGTAGGTACCGAGCCGCGGATTGTAGGCAAGATACCAGCCTGGGTCGTCCGGATCTTCGTAGATCACGACATTATCCCGATCCCATAGCCAGTCGCCAACATAGCCAGCATCAAACGGTGCCACATTGAAGTAGTAGCCACCGAACCAAAAGCGACTTGGGCCGCCGCCGGCGAGGTGCCACACGTGGCCGCGTCCGAAACCCCCATCAAAGTGGCCATGCTCCCAGGGGTGATCGACATGGAAACGGGCTTCATCGCGTGGACCTTCGTGTCCAACCCATTCTCCATTGTGATGAACGTGCGGAGCTTCGGGGTGACCCTCGTGGTCCCGAAACGATTGTGGGGCTGGTCTGGCGGGCGTACCGCGGGCCGGCGGCGGACCGTGTTTGGGGACGTAACCTCCACCCACCGCATGACCTCCACGACCACCTTCGCCGTGCTCCCCATGTTGCGCTACTGCGGGTAGCGACAGCAGGAGTGAAAGCGCGATCCAATAGCAGATTCGTTGCATTTATCCTCCGGATTCCAGGTTCCCATCTAGCTCAGGGAGCGTAACATAGCGTTGACAATTCTTTGCAGCATACGCTATCGTAAAGGCTTTGGTAGTAGTGTGGTTGCCCGCCTGATGGTCCTGGCGTCCTCGTCAGGGGAATCAACGAGCGGTTTCTTTCGCAGCCTTTTTCAAATCTGGGAGAGTTCCGATGTCAACGTATTTCCCCAAGCAGGGGGAAATTGTGCGCAAGTGGTACGTCGTGGATGCGAGCGGGCAAACGCTCGGACGCCTGGCTTCGCAGGTGGCGCGCATCCTCATGGGCAAAGAAAATCCGCGTTACACGCCGTTCATCGACACCGGCGATCACGTCATCGTGATCAATGCGGAGAAGATTCGCACGACTGGATTCAAGGCCGACAGCAAGGTGTACCAGCATTACACCGGATATCCCGGCGGTCTGCGAACAGAAGAATATAAAAAGCGGCTCGAGCGCAAGCCCGAAGCGATTGTTGAAGCTGCGGTGCGCCGCATGCTGCCAAAAAACAAGCTGGCGGCACATATGCTCTCGAAGCTGAACATCTACAAAGGTGACCAGCACCCGCACCAGGCGCAGAAGCCGCAGGACTTTAAACTGGAAGTGCGGGAGTACAAGCCGCGGAAAGTGGCAGTTTCGTAAGATCCGCGCGAGATCCTTCGCTCCGCCTGAAAACGGCTGCGCTCGGGATGACGCTGATTGGAAGATTAACGAAGCGCGGCTTCTGGGTTCAGCCAGGAGCTAGCAGCTAGGAGCTAAAAGCTAAATGGCAGAGTTGGTTCAATACTACGGAACGGGACGCCGCAAGTCGGCGATTGCCCGCGTGTATCTTCGTCCCGGCAGCGGGGATTTCAAGGTCAATGGGCGTGCGTTCGAAGAGTACTTCGTGACTCCCGCGCAGCGTTCGGCGGCGAAGTCGCCGTTAGCGTCGGCAGACGCTGCGGCGCAGTTCAACGTAATCGCCAGCGTGCTTGGCGGCGGCGTGCGCGGTCAGGCTGATGCAGTGAAGCTCGGCATTGCCCGCGCGTTGATGCAGTTCAATGCGGAACTGCGCAAGAAGCTGAAGGGCGAGGGCATGATCAGCCGCGACTCGCGCGGGAAAGAGCGCAAGAAGTACGGTCAGAAGGGCGCGAGAAAGCGGTTCCAGTTCTCGAAGAGATAGTACTCAGTACCCGGTACTCAGTATTCAGTTGTCGTCAACTGAGTACTGACGACTGGGTACTGACGACTCGTTTTTTTGGTGTTCAATTCTTCCGTGCCTCGCGGCGCGGGGACGGAATAGCAATCGGGAACAACATTCGATTCCCGATGCAGACTAAACAGGAGGTTATTTGGCTACCATCACCATGAAGGAGTTGCTCGAAGCTGGAGTTCACTTCGGGCATCAGACGAAGCGCTGGAATCCCAAGATGAAGGAATACATCTTCGGAGAGCGCAACGGGATCTACATCATCGATTTGCAGAAGACGCTGAAGATGTTTAAAGAGGCGTCGAAGTTTGTGCAGGATCTGGCAGCCGACGGCAAGATTGTGCTGTTCGTGGGAACCAAGCGCCAGGCGCAGGATGCGATCGCCGAAGAGGCGGGCAAATGCGGCGGATTCTACATCAACCAGCGCTGGCTGGGCGGACTGCTCACCAACTGGGTGACCGTCCAGAAGTCGGTGAAGCGGCTGAAAGAGCTCGACGAGATGGCCACCGATGGCCGGTACGAGCTGCTGCCTAAGAAGGAAGTCATTAAGCTCGAGCGCGAGCGCAAGCATCTGCAGGCCAACCTTGCCGGCATCAAGAACATGAACCGCTTGCCCGACGCGATCTTTGTGATCGACTCGAACAAAGAGCAGATCGCGGTGCGCGAGGCTCGGAAGCTGGGCATTCCGGTTGTCGCCGTGGTGGATACCAACTGCGATCCGACCGAAGTGGATTACGTGATCCCGGGGAACGACGATGCGTTGCGCGCGATCCGGCTGTTCACCTCAAAGATTTCGGAATCGATTGCGGAAGGCGCGCAGTTGATGACGGACAAGCAGGTCGCCGACATGCAGGCTGCGACCGATCAGGCGCAAGCCGCGGAAGCGGCTCGCGGCGAGTACAGCGAAGAAGCTGGCGCGGTGGATGCGGCCGAGGACATCAGCATGGAAGAGGTGCTGGGACCGGGCACCCACAAGAAGCCCGTCGCCAACGAAGAACCCGAAGTGCCTCACGTGGAGAGCCAAACAGTTTAACTGCAGTGGCCAGTTGCCAGTGAAAACCCGGGTTTTGGAAATTGGACCCGCGCGGGTCATCGCTAAGAAATTCCCGGCGCGGGTTTGTTCTTATAAGTACGAGTTTCAGGTTTTGAGTTTCGAGTGGCCTGAAATCAGAAACGACCTCAATCACTCGAAACTAGAAACGCGAAACTGGAAACTCTTATGGGTACTACGACAGTGAATATTTCAGCGGCACAAGTGAAAGATCTCCGGGAGAAGACCGGAGCTCCGATGATGGATTGCAAGCAGGCTTTGACCGAAGCCAAGGGCGACATGGAGCAGGCCGTCGTGATTCTACGGAAGAAGGGCGTTTCGGTCGCGGCGAAGAAAGCAACGCGCGTTACCAGCGAAGGGTCGGTGGCGAGCTACATTCACGCCGGCGGCAAGATTGGTGTGCTTGTCGAAGTGAATTGCGAGAGCGACTTCGTGGCGCGCACGGAAGATTTCAAGGAACTGGTGCATGACATCGCGATGCACATCGCGGCCAGCGATCCCAAATACGTCCGCAAAGAAGACGTCACCGAAGCCGACTTCAAGCGTGAGAAAGACATCTTTCTCGCGCAGGCGATTGCCAGCGGTAAGCCGCAGAACATCGCCGAGAAGATGGTCAACGGCAAGATGGAAAAGTTTTACGAGGAAGTCTGCTTGCTCGAGCAGCCTTTCATCAAGGACCAGACCATTTCGATCGGACAGCTGATTGCGACGAAGATCGGCAAGCTCGGCGAGAACATCGCCGTGCGCCGCTTCGCACGATTCAAGGTGGGTGATGCGGGCGAGACCATCGCGATCACTAAACCTACAGAGCCAAAAGCAGAGTAATTCAGGCGCCCTGCGGGGCGCCTTTTTTATGTAAGCTGTTTGCTGCGCGGCCCTGACGTCGAACCACGGAAAGTTCATGACAACGACCCCTGCTTACAAACGCATTCTGCTCAAACTCTCCGGCGAAGCGCTGGCGGCGAACCAGGGTTTCGGCGTCGATACCAAGCGCATTCACGAAATTGCGGCGGAAATTTCCGAGGTGCAGAAGCTGGGCGTCCAGATTGCGATTGTTGTGGGCGGCGGAAATTTTTTCCGCGGAGTCGCACAGCAGGCGAAAGATATGGACCGCGTTTCCGCCGACCACATGGGCATGCTGGCCACCGTGATCAATGCGCTGGCTCTGCAAGATGCCTTGGAAAAGCAGGGAACCTACACCCGGGTGATGTCGGCGATCGAGATGAACCAG